>JAFEBR010001070.1 GCA_018242565.1 Planctomycetota bacterium
AACGCGGCACCTCTCGGCCCCGTGCATAACCAGGCCGGCACGCGCTGCAGCGACAAGGGATTTCTGCCGATGTCGCAGGGTGATTATCTGCGGTTGCTCGACTGGACGGGCCGGCAATTGGCCCGCGGCAAGAAAGGCCGCATCCCGGCGACCATCGAGCCGATTCTGCAGCTTCTGCAACTCGATCGCCAGGGCTGGTGTGATCTTGTGCAACATTTTGGCCGACGGTTCTTCGTAGTGGCCGGAGCGCCCGCGACCGTCGATGACACCACCAGTCGGGTGCATCAGCACTGCTATCACATGCCGTCGGCCACTCGGCAGATGTATCAAGACGTCGCCACCCGCACGAAGTCCCGTGTGTAGACACGTCACAGCGTAACGCTGCGGTCGCGTCTCCAAGGGCCTTCTCTGTCGCCTGCTGGTCGCCAACCCGCGGTGTTCCCACTGGTCCACGCCCCGTGTCGCCGCGAGCATCCCCCCGCGTGCCGCCTGATTTCTTTGGGATTTCCCAGAATTCGCGTGAATCACTCGGAAACCTGCCGCGTAGGCATAGGCGTCGTCAAACAGGCCAGTCCCGGTACAATCCGTGTGCGACGAATCCCCCATGAATGCCGAGTTTGGTACGCGAGAGTTGCGTCGGACATACTGGAAAAGTGGAGTGTCCCCGAGTTCCATCGGCATCCCCCGCCGCCCGACTCTACCCGCTGCCCCACTGGATCGGCGGGACACTTACGGGCCGATTAAAGACGTCTCGATGCCGTAGTGGCCGCTGCCCAGGCCGCACCTTCGAGTTACCGCCCGCCATCGAACGACCGGAGTGGATCGGCGGGACGGATACGGCGAATTCTTCGCAAGCTGGCACGCCTGCGATGGAGTTAGCGCCCTTGTTACCCTTTCTCGCGCTCGGAATCCAATTTAAACACGTCGACATCATTACGAATACAGTCCGCTGACGTCCCAAACAATTCCCGTTCCATCAAAACTCCCGCTCAATAATCTTCGACCATCACATGAAAATTGCAGCGAATCAATCCAATTCCCGTGCCCGGCTAACGTCATCTCTCGAATGCCGTCGACTGCACGACAAACATGTATTACACAAGCACCGACTGACGCACTTCCGATTGCGTACGCCAAGAATCTTCCGTCCGGTGTAAACGCCAACTCGCGATACGACGAATGCTCACAACGCAACCTGCGCCCATGCACGTAGCTTGACTTTTGGATACTGCGAACATTCCAGATTTCAAGCGAGTTCCCGACGCCTCGCGATGCTAAAGCAAGCTGGGAGCGCGACGACATCGTCACAATGAGATCATCGTGCGAGCGAGGATTAATCGTCGCACAAACAATTCCTCTGGCAAAGTCGACAAAGTCAACTTTTCCCCAAGTGCTGTACGCCACGACACTCTCCCCCGGACAAAAAGCAATCGATGAGACTCCACTCGAATCACGCGCGAATAGGGTCTCTATCCGACGACCGCTGTGCCACTCCCAGATCATCGCAGAGCCGTCTGCGTGCATTGTTGCCACATGTTCTCCGTCAGAAGCAACGGTCAGACCAGTCACATCCACACTTGCCAATTCGTACTCCTGTCGCCGTGCCCAATCCTCGGTGTCAAGCACGCTCACAAACCCACGTTGATCGACGATGAGTAGAAATTGATTTGCTCCTACAAACGCGCATCGGGCATTTGTCCTTTGCTCAGGCAATGTGAAACGCAATTGTCCATATCGACCGTCCCATACGTGTACTGTGCCATTCGGCCCGCCGCCGGCTGCGATCCACCGACTGTCAGACGAGTAACATGGATACTGAACTCTGTTGTCGTCGCGAGGAAACTCCTGACGCCCGTAAGAAAACGGCACGTTGAGAATTAAGATCCGCCCATCTGGCGTTCCGCAACCGACTTTTGTGCCATCTTCGGAAAGCGCGAGCGACCACATTATACTACCTTGGCAACTAAACCGTGAAACTTCTTTCAGGGTGTTTAGGTCAAACGCCCGCAGCGTCGCGTCTTCTCCGGTCGTGAAGAGAAATGCACCGTCACGCGAGAACGCCACAGCACCGACTCGATTCGCATGAGCGGAAATGCGTTGGATCTGTGCTCTTTTCCCGAGATCGATGACCGCAACCGTTCCGTCATCCTTACCGACTGCGGCGAGTAGCCGCGAAGGGCACAAGGCAACACACCGACCAGACATATTCTCAAGACGAAACTGCCGCTGGAGTCGCTGTTCAGCCGTCAGTGACCATATTGCAAAGCTGTCTCCCACAAACGCGATAGTCTTCCCATCCGCCCCAATTGTGACGTGTCCAGCCTCGCGGAGTGAGCCGCCAGCATTGTCGCTTCCAGTAATGGTCTGCAGGCAGGTTCCCGATCGAAGGTTCCACAGCCGAATATGGCATTCATTCCGCTCTGTGCTTATGGCAAGCGACGTTCCTGGAATGCATTTAACAATAGCGCCCGGACTGTGGCGTAATAGGAAGTCACGGTGAAAACCCGGACCCATTCTGACCACGTGCAAATTCCAGTCGCCGAACGACGAATAAACGATCGAGTCGAGACAGCTGCAATAATCGACACAGCCAGCTCCGCCGTGAACAGACTTTGACAGTAATAGCGCACCGCTTTGTACATCAAACAACCGAATGCCACCGCAACCTGCGGAAACGACTTGTCGCGATTCTCGAGCAAAGCAGAGCGATCCCACTGCCCAGTGGCGCATGTCTGGAGAACCAAGTCTGTAGATCGCGTGAGCAGGTAACGCGTCTTTCCGATTCTCGCCAATACCCGTCGTTGACCTATCAGTATCCATTACATTCGACCATTTCTGTCGGACAACCTACAGCACAAACTGCATCCTGCCATTCTTTTCTACATTCGTCGATCCGACGTACTTTGTTTTGTGGAAGTACACTACACTACACCACACTACAATACAATACGCTTGCAATCTTAGTCTTCTTCTAGAAGGCAGGGGCCACCCACC
>JAFEBR010001071.1 GCA_018242565.1 Planctomycetota bacterium
AGAGACGCAGCGTGAAGGTGGCGTCGGGGTAATTGCTGGTGCCCTGCAACTGGAAAATGGCCTTGGCAATCTGGGCATAACCCTGACGTTCGTTCTCGGTCACTTCGTCGTCGAACTTCTTGCGCAAGACGCGGGCTTCGGGATCGATCAGTTTGGCCAGAGCGATCATCGGATCGGTGGATTCGGCGATCGCCTTCTTGCCACCGGCGGCAATCTGCTTGCGCACAGCCACGTCACGCAGTTTGCTGCCGAGAATCAATTCACTGGCCCGAGCCGCGGGGCTCTTGCCTGCCAGAACTTTCTGAGCCAGGGGATTGTCGCCACCCAGTTTTTCGAGCATGAAGCCCAGAGCGTCGGTCAGCTTGGCAATCTCGAGTTCTGTGTAGATCGGCGCGTCGGAGTACAATTGCAGTTCCAGCGAGGCACGACCGGCATCGCCATATTCCCGCAGGCGTTCGGCGTTGGGCTTTTCGCTTTCTTCGGCCAGGCGGACCAGCGTGCGGGCGATACCGAACGTTTCGCTGGTGAAGCCGCGTCCCCCTTCCAGAACGTTGAAGAGAATCGCCATTTCCTTGCGGATCGCCTGGGCTTTCTCGATTTTCTCCCAGGCGGTGCCGAAGTCGGCTTTCAGCTTGGGATCGGCTTCGACCTTCGCCCGGAATTCTTTTTCAGCGGCGGCTTTCTTGCCCATGATGCCGGGGTCCTGCAGGCCGGCGATTTTGCCGTAGTAGGCTTTACGCGAGTTCTGCACGCCGAACAGGTCTTCCTTGGCGATCCGGCTGTTCTCTTCGCTGCGCTGTCCGAACTGCTGGAGCATGATTTCCATGCGGCGCAGAAAGTCGAGCATGGCGGGCGCCTGGTAGTCGCGCAGATAGTTCAGGGCGGCGACCGTGTTCAAGCGGCTGGTCCGGCCGGGGTGACCGGAAACGAACACGAGTTCTCCCTCGGCGGCACCGGCAGCGCTCCACTTCAGGAAGTGTTCGATTTTCGCCGGCTTGTCATTTTCATAGGCACGGAACAGGCAGACGTCGAGGTCGTAGCGGGGGTATTCAAAGTTGTCCGGGTCGCCACCGAAAAAGGCGATCTCGAATTCGGGAGCAAACACGAGACGAATGTCGGTGTATTTCTTGTAGCGGTAGAGATGGTACTGGCCCCCCTGATACAGGGTGACCACGTCACTGCGGAAACCGGTCTTTTCCAGCGATTCCTTTTCGATCGCGGCAATGACCCCGCGGCGTGCTGCGAATGCCTCGCCCGGCGAACTGCCCGGCTTAACCGCCGCGTTGACCCGTTCGGTGACGTCTTCGATCGACTGGAGCACATTCAATTCCAGGTCGGGCGCTTTGGCCTCTTCCTGCAGGGTTTTGGCCCAGAAGCCTTCTTTGTAGTAATCGTGCTCGGCCGTGCTGACTTTGTGCAGTGTGTCGGCGCCGACGTGGTGATTTGTCAGCACCAGGCCTGTTGACGAGACGAACGAACCCGATCCGCCCGAGTTGAAACGGACGGATGATTTCATGACATGGTCAAGCCACTCGGCGGTCGGCTCGAATTTGTACTTGTCGGCCAACTGCTTGCGAGGCAGGTTGTTAAACAGCCACATGCCTTCATCGGCCTGGCTGACGAGTGTACACGACGCCATGAATCCCATGATCACGGTCGGAATGGTAAACCGAAAACGCATAAGATGTTGCTCCAGAGGGGGAAACGGACAGAACGAAAAACAGACGAGCGCCGTGTTGGCGAAGGATACCCCGAGTGCCCGCGGCAAGTCCACCGTGCGGTCCATTCAGTTCGGCGCGATGGGGAATACTTCAGGCCGGCGGCGGGCGCATCAGGCGCGTTGATACGAAACCCCAAACCGTGGCAGTTGATACTGCTTTCGGCAGGTGCCGTATGTTCAACGCTTCCGACACGCTCACCGCGGGCCAGGTTCTGCCTGCCGTTTCAGGTGGGGCTGCTGCGCCTGTTTCTGGATCTCCGGGCGGGGCTTATGCGGCCGCTTTTTCGCCCGCTTTCGTGTTCTTCTTCAATCCCATCCAAATGAGCGCCGCCAGCAGCGGCAACATGCTCAAGCCCCCCGCCACGTCGCTTTCGTCGGCCCATTTTTCGCCGAACAGACGGCCGACATCCAGCACTCTGGCGACGCCCGGGATCAGGTTGATGAAGATGATCAAAATCGCCGCCACTGAACCGCCGGCGATGTAACCGGAAGAGAACAACACACCGGGACTGCTGTCCCCTTCGGCTTCCGTTCGTCCGGTGATCCGGTCAGAAATGTAGCGGGCGATACCACCCAGGAAGATTGGGAACGAGGTCGCGATCGGCAAATACACGCCGACGGCAAACGGGAGAGCCGAGACCCCGGCCAATTGCATCATGATGGCGATGAACGCGCCGATCAGGACTAGTCCCCACGGGAGTTTCTGGTTCAAGATGCCGTCGATGATCAGAGCCATCAACCGGGTCTTGGGGGCATCGAATTTCTGAACGGCCTCGCCATCGTCGCGTTTGGTAATCACACCGTTGATCGAGGGATCGCACAGGTAGGCCAGTTTGCCATCGTCTGCGACCAGATACTTCCCCTGCGGAACGCCGTCGGGATTCCCCGTGGGGGCGTGCCAGACCCGATATTCGGCGGTATCCGTGATTTCGGGACCGCGCGGCTTTTCGCGCACAGTCAGCCCGGCGACGGTTTCGGCCGGCAATGTAATGGCGGGCAGATCTTGCTGGGTGTACACGGTACCGGCATCATTGAGTTTGACCAGCGTCCAGCCGATCACCAGCGACGAAGAAATCGCTCCGACCAGAATCGCCAATTGTTGCCATTTCGGTGTCGCCCCCAGCAGGAAGCCGGTTTTGAGGTCTTGCGAGGTGGTGCCCGCGTTCGACGCGGCAATACAGACAATCGCGGCAACGGACAGGGCGGCGACCCGATCGGTCGGAGTCGTCCAACCCAACAGCAGGAAGACGAGGCATGTCAGCAACAGCGTGGCTACCGTCATTCCCGAAATCGGATTCGAAGACGAGCCGATTTCACCTGTAAGACGCGAGGAAACCGTGGCGAAGAAAAACCCGCAGGCCACCACGAGCAGGCTGCCCACCCAATTCATGCGTAACGACGGAGTTAAGGTAATCACCGCGACCAGTGCGATGGAACCGGCGATGACAATCCACATCGGGAGATCCCGCTCTGATCGTTTTCCGCCCTGGGACTGATCGCCGGCGGACCGCGTCAGGTCGCTTAACCCCGAACGAATCGATCCAAAAATCAAGGGCAGCGCCTGCACCAGGCTGATCAGTCCACCTGTGGCGACGGCTCCGGCGCCGATATACAGAATGTAGTTCTTGCGAATTTCTGGCGGAGCCATTTCGCTGATCAGCTTGGGCTTGATCATTAACTCGGGAAACAGGGGTTGGTCGAGCGAATCGCCAAACAGCTTGATCGCCGGCGTCAACACCAGCGCCGCCAGAATGCCCCCCGACATCATGATCGAGGCCGTACGCGGCCCGATGATGTACCCGACCCCGAAGAGAGCCGGCGAGGCTTCTGCGTCAACCACCGCTCCCCTGTAGAATTTCAGTGCCAGGCCTGGGGTGTCTTTCCAGAGTTTGAACGATTGCACGCACCACTGATACACGAACGCCAGGCCGAAACCTGTGAACACGGTCTTGGCGTTGGTGCCCCCTTCTTCGCCGACAATCAGCACGTCGGCACAAGCCGTCCCTTCCGGGTATTTCAAAGTTCCATGCTGCTTGACGATCAACGCACGCCGCAGGGGGATCATCATCAGGATGCCCAGCAACCCTCCCAGCAGTGCCACCAGCATGACGTGGCCGATTTCCATATCGAAACCCAGCAGCATCACGGCAGGCATGGTGACGCCGACGCCAAAGGCAATCGACTCGCCCGCCGATCCGGTGGTCTGGACGATGTTGTTTTCCAGAATCGTGGCCGGCCGGATCCCAAAGATCTTCGAGATGAATCGGAACAACGTAATCGACAGCACGGCGACCGGAATCGAAGCCGAAACGGTCATGCCCACTTTCAAAACCAGATACAGCGACGAAGCTCCGTACACAATGCCGAGTATGGCCCCCACCAGCAGTGGCCCCCAGGTGAACTCGGGCATGTTCTCGGCGTCGGAGACGTACGGCTTATGCTCTGGTGTCGTCATGCATCAGGCTCCCTGAGTTTGTCGAATTGGCAGACCGGTGAAGTTGCCCGCGTTGGTACGTGGTCACAGAGGATACTGGCAGGCCCGCCGTTCTGGCAATTGGTCGGGAGCGCAAAACACCCAGTACAACCGCGGAGCGGCGATGCTGTCTGATAGAACAGATCGCCCTGTGACTACCGGATGGTTCGGATTAGAACAACTCGCGGATCGGTTGCCCGTTGTTATCGACGATGGGGCGCGGGCGGCCACGATGGTCGTAATACACGCCATCGATGGGCACATCCATATGGCGATAAATGGTCGCCGCGATGTCTTGCGGGGTGACGGGGCGTTCTTTGATGGTGCCGCCATCTGGTTCCGAAGCGCCGATCACCTGCCCGTGCTTGAGGCCACCCCCAGCCAGGCTCATCGACATGATGTTCGGCCAGTGATTCCGGCCGTCGGTGCTGTCCTGAGTTCCCATCTGCGGCGTGCGGCCGAATTCCCCCATGGCGATGATGAGGACATCGTCCAACAGGCCGCGTTCATTGAGGTCGCTGACCAGAGTTGTGATCAAATGATCGAACAGCGGCAACAACGGCCCGAGACCTTTCTGGATGCCGCCGTAGGGGGGGATGTTGTCCCCGTGCGTATCCCAGGTGCCAGACGCGGTGTGATAACTCAGGTCGAGCGTGACAAACGACACACCGGCCTCAACGAGCCGGCGTGCGAGCAGAGCCTGCTGGCACCAGAGGTGCTTTCCATAGCGTTCGCGAACGGCCGCCGGTTCTTGTTCAATATCGAAGGCATTCTGCGCCTGTCGGCCTATGACCATTTCGACCGCCTGACGGCTGTAGGTGCCAACGGTGGCCATCGTCCCGGATTGATCGAGATCCTTTCGCAAGCGGTCGAAATCTTCCATCAAGGCCCGGCGGGAATGGATGCGATCGGAGCTCAGGCCGGCTGGCAACTGGAACAGGTCGGCACCGGTCAACTTGCCCGTGTCATTACCGACGAGATCATAAACCGGCAATTTCGCCGCCTGGTTGGCGATGAACGGATCGAATTGTTTTCCCAGGTAGCCCCCGAAGGCCAGATGCGATCGCGATTTCATGAACGCCACGTAGGGGGGCATGGCGGGGTGGTTCGGGCCGCGGAATTTCGCGACCAGGGCGCCGATGGCCGGGTAGCGCTCGGCTTCCGGATTGGTGCGGGCCTCGGCATCGTTGTTGGCCGTCTGCATGACCGAGTTCGGTTCGTGATTGCTGTAACGGCAATCGACCGATCGAATGATCGAGAACTTGTCGAGCATCCCTGCCATCTTCGGCAGGTGCTCGCAGACCAGAACGCCAGGGAGTTTGGTTTGCGTGACGCCGAACGGGCCTCGGTTCTGATACGGCCGATTGGGTTTGGGATCGAGGGTGTCGATGTGGCTTGGTCCGCCGGCCATCCACAGCAGGATCACGCTCTTGTGCGATTTCATGGCCTGGCCCGAATCAGCCGCCGCGGCGCGGACTCGCAACAGGTCGGGAAGACTGAGACCGGCGATACCGGCCAAACCGGCTTTCAGCATTCCACGGCGGTCAACCAGCGTCAGGCCTTCGTGTGCTCGACCATGGAAGTTTCCAAACGCATGCTGCTGATGCGCCGGCTGGAAGCATTGAAAAGAGGGCATGCCGATGAATTCCTGCAAGACAGAGGTCATATCGTGGCGGCGCGCACAACCGATAATATATCGGTATCGGCTTATGCTTGCAATCGGGGTCTGCGATTTACAGTCCGGCGGTATTTTCGGTTCCGAACCTCATGGAACCCACGATTTTTCCGGTGGACGGGCCTTCTGTTCAGGCCGGTCTGGTGGCGCGAAGACTCTGGCAGGTCGGCAGGCGGGACGGGTCCCGACTGGCTGCCAGGACTTCGTCGGCCTGGTCGAGCAGCCACCACAGGGGTTGAGGGACCGTGGGGATCTGTTGAACACTGCCACGTAACAGGTCGTCCCAGCGGTCGCCACAGCGAACGAAATCTTGTGGTTGCAGCCACTTTCGGCAGGTGGGACTGCCGCAGGCGCAGGAAAATGCGTTTCGCAAATTCAACAGTCCATAATCGTCGGTCAGTTCTTCTCCGGCGTGCAGGTCGCGGGTGGCGATTTCAAACCCGAACCCTGACATCAGGCAGACGGCCTCGCAGGCGTGGTTTACGAAACGGGCATGGTCCCAGCACAGCACGATCTGGCCCTGCCGATTCGTGTAGGCGTATTTGCGGAGAATGTGCTGGTACGGTTCAGCCAGGTTTTGCACCTCGGCCGGCGAGAAGACCTGATCGAGCGCGTCCTGAACCCAGGTAATGGTCCCCCGCGGGATATCTCGAGTGGCAAATACCCCCAGGCCCAGACGTTCGTTGACATACCGGAGTTCTGTATCGGGGTGAATCATGTCGTGCACGTTCGAGGGGAGAGGCGCATCAACGACGTGCACCTTGACGCGACATTCTAGTTACGGCCAGACGGCGGCGTCTTCCCCGTCGAGTCGCAACGTCAGGCATTTGGCGCTCCCTCCGGCCTTGATGAATTCCCCCAATTCCGTGCTGTGGGGAGTCAGGCCGATCCGCGCCAGTTCGGCTTCCAGTTGTGGACAGCCGGTGTTGAGCACCACGTGTGACCCGATCACCACGGCGTTACACGCAAACCGGGCCGCTTCCTCGTCTGTGACCGTAATCAGTCGCGGGATCTGTTCTCGAAGTGCCCGCTGGCCGTAATCATCGAACGCCGGGGGATAGTAAATCGCCGTGTCGGTGGTGAGCGGGCAAAAGCAGGTATCGAGGTGGTAATACCGGTCATCGACTAGTTGCAGGGGAATGGCCGGGCAGCCGATTTGTGCGGCCAGCCATTGCAGGGCTCCCGCATCGCTGCGAATCAGGTAACCGCCAAACAGTGTTTCGCCACAGAACAAGGCGTCGCCGGCGCCTTCGAAATCCCAGCCTGCGGGCAATGAGCGCGGTTCGTACCCCTGCTCTCGAAACCAGGCCTCGTCACACGGTGTCTCTCCCTGGCGGGCGGCATGGCGAAAGCGGGCGAGGAAAGCCACCTGGTTCCACATCAGTGCGGCGTTCGCCGTGAAGACGAGGTCGGGCAACCCTTTTTCCGGGGGCATCAAGCGGACAGTAGCACCCAAGCTCGTCAGCAGGTTGAACAGCGCCTTCCACTGCTGGCGCGCCCGTTCATCGTCGCTGGCCCGGCTGCGACTCATCCACGGATTGATTTCGTATTCGATCCCGTAGTAGTCGGGAGGACACATCAGGATCGTGGGTTGAGAGCGGCCTGGGGCCGACGGCGCGCTCATTCGTCATCTGCCAGCCGAATACCCGGTTGACCGGTCGGTGGGGCGGTGCCCTTCGGGGTTCCGCCTGCCGGACTGTCATCCGCGAGGCGGATTCCGGGAGCGGCAGCGCCTGCCGGTTTCGCGGGTTTGGCCGGACTGTTCTCGGTGGACTTGGACCCCGTGTGGGCCGCCGGTTTCTTGCGCGGTGCCTCGGCCGGTTGCGGTTCGTCATCGGCCAGGCGAATTCCAGGCTTGGGTGGCGCACCGGCCCCCGGTTCGGCTGCGATGGTGATTCCGGGTGTCGGGGCCGCTGTCCGTTTCTTCGGGGGCGGGGCATCCGGCTGCTCGTCAGCCAGTTTGATTCCGGCGGGTGGCCGGGTCCGTTTTTTGGGTGACAGCCGATGGTGCGCTTCCCGGAACTGCTGGATCATCGGTTCGACTGTCTGCCAGCGGTCACGGGGTTCGATCTGCAGCCCTTTCATAATGGCTGCGGCGACTTGCTCGTCGATGCCGGGAACCTGCTCGCGAATGTCGATTGGCGGGGTATTGATATGCTGCAGCACCGCTTCGAGGGTTTCGGCCGCTTCCCAGGGGTGACGGCGGGTGAACATCTCGAAACAGGTGATGGCATACGAAAAAATGTCGATCCGCTGATCGGTCCGCATGCGCTTGATGAGTTCGGGGGCCATGTAATTGGCCGTGCCCGTGCGATTGCCCGGCGCCTGAAACGGAGGCGTGTTGGGAACCACCAGTCCGAAGTCGATCAGCTTGATCTGGTTGTCGCCATCGGTGACCATGATGTTGCGCGGGCAAAGGTCCCGGTGGATCCATTTCTGCTCGTGCAGATACCGGACGGCTTCGCCGAGTTGGATCATGAAATCCAACCGATGTTTCTGCATGATGTCGTTCTGCACATCGACGAGGTAACTGAGCCCCAGTCCCTCGACAAAATCCATAACCAGGAACTGCTCATCATCCGTCGTGATGCCCCATTCGTAGGTTTTGACGATATGCGGATGGTTCAGGGTGACAGCGATTTCCCCTTCGCTGGGCTTTTTCAGCTCAGGAGGAAACCGGGCCTCGAACCGCTTCGTTTTTTCTTTGTCGAGGACCTTCAGGCCGACGATTTTGTTCGACGCAGTGTCGCGGGCGCGCCACACGCGCGACATACTGCCCTGGCCCACCCGCCCCAGCAGTTCGAACCGGCGGGTGATGTCGGTTTTGGGGGGGCGTTTCTTTCCGTCAAACAGGTCTTTCAGAAAATTGAATGCCATGCCGCGGAATCCGATCAAGGGTCCGCGTCAGCGGACGCAGTAGTCAATGACGCGGGCGATTTCCGTCCGCAATTGGGGACGCGGCACGATGCGGTCGATGAAGCCATGGGCCAGCATGAATTCGCTGGTCTGGAAGCCCTCGGGAAGCTCGGCTTTCACGGTCGCTTTCACGACCCGCGGCCCCGCGAAGCCCACCAGGGCCTTGGGTTCGGCGAAGACGATGTCGCCCAGCGACGCAAAACTCGCGGCGACTCCGCCCATCGTGGGATTCGTCAGCACGGAAATGTACAGGCCGCGTGCCTCGTGGTAGCGGCCCAGCGCCGCACAGACTTTGCCCATCTGCATCAGAGAGAGAATGCCTTCGTGCATGCGGGCCCCGCCGCCCGAGGCACTGACGATGACCAGCGGCAAGGACTTGCGGGTGGCTTCTTCGATCGAGCGGGTTAACTTTTCGCCGACGACCGAGCCCATGCTGCCCATGATGAACGCTGAGTCGGTCACGCAACACACGAGGGGGCGGCCCCGCATGTAACCGCGTCCGACGATGCAGGCTTCTTTCAGCCCGGTGCGGGCCTGTTCTTCCCGAATTCGATCGGGATAGGGGCGACGGTCCGAGAAGCCCAGCGGATCGAGAGGGGCCAGGTCGGCGTACCACTCTTCAAAGCTGTCCTGATCGAGCAACTGCTCAATCCGTTTTCGGGCGGAAATGTAGAAGTGGTAGTTGCAACCAGGCTCTGTGCACAGACCCAGGTGCTCTTCGACTTTCTTTTTGAATACGGTGGCGCCGCAGCCATCACACCGCATCCACAGCCCTTCCGGAACGCCCCGCTTGCTGCGTGGGCGCGCCGGCGTGGCTGGTACGGTTGGTTTTTCGACCGAGCTCATGTCCGCAACCCCCCCCGAACCACAACAATTGCCCCGACCGCCTGAATCATGCGCATTATACTGGCTTGCCTCTGGTCATTCAATTTTTCACGGCAGCCGTACGCGGCAGTCCCACGTGCAGCAGGTCGGATAACGAAAACTCTCCCGAGGGAGTCTTGCGGTCGTTCTCTTTCAGATACTGCCAGCTGCCACAGGCGCCGTCACAGACGGCGGGAATGGTTTCCAGCGGCAAACCCTGGACGACGGCACAGATGATCGTTGCCAGCGGGTCGGCGGCCACGAAGGCCAGGTTTCCTTTTTTCTTCAGCGGCTTTTCAAGAGCCTTTTTCACCCGGGCGATGGCTTCCGAGAGCAATTCACCTTCGGGAGGGCAGATCGCCTCTGGAGATTCCTGCCACTGCTTGAAGACTTTGGGGTGCTTCCGCCGAATGTCTTCAATTTTGAGTCCCTGCCAGAGTCCGTGGTTGACGTTATGCAAGCCTTCGACCTCGCGCAGGTTCAACCCGCGGGCGAGGCTGATCGCCTCGGCGGTGCTGCGGGCTGGCTCGCAGGGGGAACTGAACAGGTAGTCGATTTTGACGTGTTCGAGTTCTTTCAGCAGACGTTCGACCTGCTGGCGGCCACCCGGACTGAGGGGCAAATCGAGGTTGCCCTGAATGCGTTGCTGTTCGTCGAATTCGGTACAACCCGGACGAATCAGAATGATCTGCGACATTACAGTGTGTGTTTCACTCCGAAACCGCGGAACCCGCCGCGCTGACGGCCGCCTGTCGCAGTGTTTCCAGTGCGTGGCGGTAATCTGGTGTATCAAAAATGGCGCTGCCGACGACAAACAGGTTGGCCCCGGCGGCGGCAGCCAGTGGTGTTGTTTCTAATCCAATGCCGCCGTCAATCGACAGCAGTTGCTCGTTCGTCATCACCTGGGCCAGTCGCCTTACCTTATCGAGGGTGGCTGGCATGAATTTCTGCCCCCCGAATCCTGGTTGGACGCTCATCACCAGCAGCAAATCGCATTCGGGGACAAACGGCAGAACGGTTTCGACCGGAGTGCCGGGATTGAGTGCCAGACCGGCCGAGGCGCCCGCTTCACGTATTCTACGCAACAGGTCCACGGGTTGTGGCACGGCTTCGACATGCACGGTGATCACGTCGCAGCCCGCATCGAGGTAATCAGGCAGATATCGGGCGGGGTCGGAGACCATTAAGTGGGCATCAAAGGGCAAGCTGGTGGTCGCCCGCAGGGACTTCAAGACAGGTGGGCCGTACGACAGATTCGGTACAAAATGCCCATCCATCACGTCCAGATGCAGGACGCGCGCTCCGGCAGACTCTAACTGCTCCACCTCACGGCGCAGGTTAGCGAAATCGCATTTCAGCATCGAAGGAGCGATGAGCGGTTTGTCGCTCAATAAGCTGCGTAGTGCGGCGGGCCGAGTCTTCAAGATGCGTTTGTCAGCCTGTTCAGAATCATTCCGAATCATTGTCGAGTGACAACATGCCCCCCTGGATTGTGACTTTTTTGGGGAGACGAGTCTAGCCAAGTGTGCTCGAACTCGTCGGGGCTGGTTCGGTGGATGCTTCTTAAGTTGTTTTCTGGTAATTGCTTGCGTCGCGTTTGAATTTGTGGCCCACAAACGGCGGTCAGAGTCGAATTTGGGGTTTTCACCCGGAGTTGACCGCTGGTCGGGCAGTCTGGGGGCAGCCGCCGACCCGCCTCGTGGGTGACAAATTCGTCTGGTGGAGCCAACAAAAAAACAGAACCGGCCACGTGGGATGAGGCCGGTTCTGTCGTGTTGGCAGGGAATTACAGGCGGGCGATACGGGCGATCAGATCGGCCGTTCGGCTCGAGTAACCGAATTCGTTATCGTACCAGCCGAGTACTTTCACCATGTTGCCGCCCATCACGGTCGTCCAGCTGGAGTCGAAGACACAGCTATGGGCGTTGCCGATGATGTCGCTGGAAACGACGGGATCGGTGGTGTATTCCAGGATCCCCTTGAGGGTCGATTCCGAGGCGGCCTTCATCGCCGCGTTAATGTCATCCTTGGTGACCGTCTTCTTCAAAGTGGCGACCAGATCGGTGATGCTGCCGGCCGGCACAGGCACGCGGAGGCTGATGCCGGTCAATTTGCCGTTCAGTTCAGGCAACACCAGGCCGACCGCTTTCGCGGCGCCGGTTGACGTGGGGATAATGTTGAGGGCCGCGGCTCGCGAACGGTGCGGATCGGAGTGCAACTGGTCGGAAACTCGCTGGTCGTTGGTGTAGGCATGGACCGTGGTCATCAGGCCTTTTTCCAGACCAAACTGTTCGTGCAGCACCTTCACCATGGGGGCCAGACAGTTCGTGGTGCAGCTCGCGTTCGAGATGCACTTGTGGGCACTGGTCAACTGGCTGTCGTTCACACCCAGCACGCAGGTCAGGTCGGGTTCGTCTTTCGCCGGGGCGGACAAAACCACTTTCCGGGCTCCCGCCGAGAGGTGACTGTCATAACCGGGCTTGCCGTCTTTTTCCCGGCCGGTGAAGAAACCGGTCGATTCCACGGCGACATCGACCGCTTCGGCCTTCCAGGGCAGATTGCGTGGGTCTTTCTCGGCACAGATGCGAATTTTCTTGCCATTGACCAGGAGGCCGCCTTCGGTGGCTTCGACGGTCCCAGGAAATCGGCCCTGGACGCTGTCGTATTTCAACAGCATGGCCAGCGCCTGGGGGCTCCCCAAGTCGTTGATCGCGACGACTTCGAATTCCGATGAGCGTGCGGCCATCACGCGGAACAAAATACGTCCAATACGACCAAATCCATTGATGCCAACTCGAACTGCAGCCACTGTTTACGCTCCTAAAGCTATGAATCAGGGGATCAGCCCACCTCGGGCTGAATAATGAAGGCAAAAGCTGAGAACGCGCAGCTTTTGATTGCGTCAAACCGGCAGGCTTGACGGGCGCGTCATTTCAGAGCGCCGCAGCGTTCTGGCCAACGGACCAGGCGCGCATTCGACCCCGATTATAACGATTGCAGGAAGCCAAACAAGGACCGTCTGGCGGAAAAGCTCTGGCGGGGATGACAATCTCAGGCCCAAAAACAGAGTTTCGCAATGACTCGGCAGGGAGCCAGACGTCACCACGGAAGCCCCACTTTTCTGCCGATTTCGCAGATTTGCATCAACAAATCATTGCGTGACAGGGGTCTCAGCCGTATAAATTGTGGCAACGAATTCGCCAACTGGGCCAACAGTTTGGCAATTCTGACAATCCGAACTCCGAGCGGCATCGACTGGCCGCTCCCGTGGCCTCCTCGGTGTAACGAACCAATGGACTGGGGGAGGCCTCGCATCCGGTCGGCGAAAGCCGGATTCTTCCTTCGATCCAGACTGTTACTGACCCAGTCCGCGAATCTCAGGTCGCCGCTCAAATCCCCACGGTGAAACTGCAAAAACCAATCTGAAGCAGCCTCCCCGACCGCTGCGCTGGTGGGCTGATCCGCGCTGCACGGAGGGGAGGTTGCTTCAGATTGGTCTAAGCCCCGTAATGATTCGTTAGCGAACCGAAGGAAGTCTAACACGCCCTGAGCAGTGCCGCACCCTATTTAAGGTAGGGGAAATACTGATGCGGGGTGGCTCATTTGATGTCTGCAGGACATCCGTCGGGAGTCGCCCAGGCGGGCCAGTGGTGCCGCTTCTGGAGTGTCGCTATGCACCAGATTTCAATAGGCGAGTGCGTAGCCATCGCGGCGCGGGTCGGCTCCCCCGAGTCGCGCCCCCGATTCGGGGTCAATCATCACAGCCTGTCCGCCGCCGACGACGTAGTTGAAGTCGCCCAGCAGTTCCAACAGGTGTCCCCGTCGGCTCAATTCCTGCAGGACCGGCAGGCCGACCCGGTTTTCGATCTGCATCCGCGTCCCTTCCCATAGGCGAAAGCGGGGCGCTTCAATGGCCGCCTGACAATCGGCACCGAAGTCAATGACGTTCAGCAGCATCTGTACGGTCGTGTGCAGAATACCGTAACTCCCGGGGGTGGCCACGGAGAACCAGAAGCGTTGACCGCCGGAGTCGTCTGGCCGGAACACATGGACTGGCGCCATGCAGGCTGCCCATCGCTTGCCGGGGGCGATCACATTGGGAGTCGGACAGTCCGGGGCAATTTCGCACCAGTGCGCGAAACTGTTGAGCAGAACTCCCGTGCCCGGCACTGCGACGCCCGACCCGAACCCATTCCCGAGTGACTGGGTGATGCTGGCAACGTTACCCTGCTCATCGATCGCCGACAGGTGCGTGGTCATGCCCTCGACTTTGCCGGCGGGAACCGTGGAAGTCTGCGGTGCTCCCCGCCAGCGCTCGCCCTCGCTGTGCGAGGCCCGCTGCCGGTTGATCAATTGACGACGTTCTTCGAGATAAGCGGGACTTAAGAGGCGATCGAGCGGCACGGGGTGAAATTTGGGATCGCCGGCGTACTGAATGCGGTCTGCAATCGCCAATTTCACAGTTTCGCTGAGCAGGTGGATGTACTCAGCCGAATTGTGACCAAGTGCCGCCAGATCGTAAGCTTCCAGCAGTTTGAGTGTCTGCAGAATCTGGAAGCCCTCATTGTTCGGCGGACAGGTCTTGACTGTCAGGCCGCGGTAGTCGATGGCGATTGGGGATTCCCAGTCGGGACGATAGCCTGCCAGGTCGTCGCGAGTGATTAAGCCCCCTTCGGCACGCATGAATTCATCAATGCGGTCGGCCACAGGTCCGCGGTAGAAATAATCGGGGCCAACACGCGCCAATTGCCGCAACGTCTGCCCCAGTTCCGTTTGTCGCAGGATCGCACCGATTCTCAGCGGAACCTGCGAGTAGATCGCCCGTCCAGGGGCATTGAGCCGGGGCATGGAACTGGCGATCATCACCACGTTGAACGGGTGCAGCGGAAAGCCGCCTTCGGCGAATTCGATCGCCGGTGCGAACAGCCGGTCGATCGGCAGGCGCCCGTACTGTCGATGGGCTTCGAACCAGCCTGCCACGTTGCCGGGGATCAAGGGGGCCTTGATGCCATGCTCTTTCGTGTCGTCGGTAAACAGATCGGGTCGGGCGGCGGCGGGGGTATTGCCGCAGAAGTTGAGGACACGGGTGGTCCCGGTGGCCTCGTGCAGCAGCAGAAAACCGACGCCACCCACGCCGCTCATGTAGGGTTCGACGACACCCAGCGCAACTGCCATGGCGATCACGGCATCAATCGCATGTCCCCCCGATTTTAAGACATCGAGCCCGATATTTGATGCCAGCGGGTGTGCCGAGGCGACGGCGGCCCGCCTGCCTGCCACTACGGGACGCGAACGAGTCAGCACTGTCATGGGAGAATTCATCGTGGAGGCAGCAGGAGATCCGAGGGAGTTTGTGGCCGAATTTACCGAGTCAAGCGGCCTGTCCGCAACATTCCACACACCGAGAAGGGTAGGACAGTCCAGCGGGTGGTCGTTTCGCTCGATCGGAGGCGACGGCGGATCTGTCCACCGGGGCCCATGCTGTTTGGTGGGTGACAGGACGATCGACGCCCCGGTCACAATCGGACCAATCTGGGGGTATCGATTCCGCACTCGTCGGATTCCCGAATTTGTGGCGGCGGGCAGGGGAGGTCGACAGATCGACATTGCCAGGACGGGCTGCTCGATTTCTGTCAGACAAATTGTTAGAAATGTGGTATGCCAGCTTCCTCAAACAACGCGCCGGTCATTGAAGTCGAAGGTTTGCGCAAGACCTACAAGAGTGGGTTCTTCCGTTCCCGCCGAGTGGACGCGCTGCGCAGCGTGTCGCTGACGGTGGAGCGAGGCACCATTTTCGGGCTGTTAGGCCCGAACGGTGCCGGGAAAACCACGCTCATCAAAGTATTGCTGGGGATTATCCGCAAGACGAGCGGCCGCGCGATGCTGCTGGGCTACGAAGCGGGCGATCGCCACGGGCGGATGAAGGTCGGGTATCTGCCGGAACATCATCGCATTCCGCGGCACCTGACGGCTGACACGGCCCTGGAATACTACGGAGCCCTCAGTGGGATGTCGCTCCGTGACATTCGGAGTCGCCGCCCGGAAATGTTGCGGATTGTCGGTCTCGAAAAATGGGGTAAGACGCTTGTCCGCCAGTTTTCCAAAGGGATGCAGCAGCGACTCGGGCTGGCACAGGCGATGTTGCACGACCCCGATCTGCTGGTGCTGGATGAACCCACTGACGGCGTTGACCCTGAAGGTCGCAGTGAAATGCGGGCGACACTGCGAAATCTGAAAGACACGGGCAAATCGGTCTTTATTAACAGCCACTTGCTCCAGGAAATTGAGTTGGTGTGTGATCGGGTGGCCATTCTCGTTAAAGGAGAAGTTCGCCGCGAAGGGCCCGTGCAAGAGATTACCCAACGTCGCGATGCCGGCCTGGCCCTCACCCTGCATGGCACGGAAACCCATATTCGCGGTGCATTAAGTGCCTGGCGAGTTACGACCTGGACTCAGATCGCGGACGGGCAGTTTCGCGCCGTCGTTTCGGTCCGAGACCAGTCGGAAGTCGATCGCTGCGTGGACGGCTTGCGTCAAGCCCGGATCAGTCTCGCCGAGATGGTGCGTCAGCGCGATACGCTGGAAGAAGCATTTCTGGAAATCGTGCGGAAGCGCGACACCGATTCTCCATTTCTGTAAAGGTGGACGCTCCTGTGATTCGACCGTATCTGGCGATCCTGAAAGACTCGTACCGCGAAGCGCTGGCGTCGCGCGTGCTCGCCATTCTGCTGATCATCATCACCATTGTGCTGCTGTTACTCGCACCGGTCGGTTTGCGAGATAAACAGGCGACACGCCTGAATCGGAGTTCTGTCCGGAACTGGCCGAACCTGGCGAACAAGATTCAAAGTCAGGCGGCAGCCGAGGGGCCCTCGGTTGGTAAGGTCGTCTTTTCCCGGTTCGGCGAGCCAGTCAAGAAGCAGTTGGCCGAGGCGGCGGAACAGTCTGCCGGAGAAATGTCGGGCGATACCATCAGTGCCTTCGTCAAGGATCTGAATCAGGTCATC
>JAFEBR010001072.1 GCA_018242565.1 Planctomycetota bacterium
GAGCCACTGGTATCGAGGACGATACAGCAGCGCATATTGGTATCGGCTTCGAATTCCTTGACGTAAAACCGGTCCGACCGGCCGTAAGCCCGCCAGTCCAGGCGTCGCAGATCGTCGCCCGGTACGTATTTGCGGTACTCGGCGAATTCGACGCTCGAGCCACGGTGTGGACTGGGGTGTCGGCCCGAAACATTTCCCAGCATCGCCTTCCGCGGGAAAAACGGAATTGCCGAAAGCCGTGCCAGCACGGCGGGGTCGAGAAAACTGCGACTGCGGCGATCGGGAAACATGGAACCTTTGGTAATTCAAGACGAACGGACGGCTTGGGTTTCGATCTCGGTCGTCAGTGGTGTGCGTGATATTCTGGCTGGGTTGCCCGCTGCCGGCTGGTCGTGTCGACCAGCCGGCAGGCAGGAAGTTTCACGTAGACAGATCATTTCAGGGATCGCTGGATCGACTCCATCTACAGGGCCCGCGAAGCGACCGCGACACGAAAAACGGCCCTGCAGCAGTTCGTCGGGCCTATGCTTCATCTGTCGCCGTCTCTTCGATCAGTCTGCGTACGATTTTGCGAGCGTCGATCCCTTCCGATTGCGCGGTAAAGGTGGTGATAATTCGGTGGGTCAAAACGGGTGACGCCACTTCCTGCAAATCCTCGAGGCGGACCATGTAACTGCCATGGAGCGCCGCGCGGGCTTTGGAGGCCAGAATCAGGTTTTGAACCGCACGTGGACCCGCCCCCCAGGCCACCAGCGGCTTCAGCCAGGCGGGCGCCGTGCTGCCATTCGGTCGCGTTTTGCGCACCAGCTTGGCGGCGTACGAATAGATATGGTCGGGCACGGGAACGCGGCGGACGAGGTGCTGGTGGCGAATGACGTCTTCCCCCGTCATCAGGTGCACCAGTTGTGGCAATTCGTCGCCAGTCGTCGTCCGGGCAATCTGAATTTCTTCCTGTTCGTTGGGGTAATCAACTTCGATCAGGAACATGAAGCGGTCCAATTGTGCTTCGGGGAGTGGGTAGGTCCCTTCCTGTTCGACTGGATTCTGGGTGGCCAATACCAGGAACGGGGCGTCCAGTTTGAACATCTTGCCCACGACCGTGACCTTGTGTTCCTGCATGGCTTCCAGCATGGCGGCCTGCGTTTTCGGAGGGGCACGGTTAATCTCGTCGGCCAAGACGATGTTGGCAAACACTGGCCCGGCGACAAACTGAAACTCGCGCTTCCCCGTATCGGTTTCCTGCAGAATGTCGGTCCCGGTGATGTCCATCGGCATCAGATCGGGGGTAAACTGAATGCGGCTGAATTTCAAAGACATGGTCTCGGCGACTTTGGAGACCAGCAGTGTTTTCGCCAACCCGGGCACCCCCATCAGCAGCGCGTGACCGCGGGCGAACAGGCAGATGGCCAGGCGTTCGATTGTATCCTGCTGGCCGACGATGACTCGGGAAAGCTCTTTGCGAAGCCGATCATAGGTGGTTCGCAATTCATCGATTGCCTGCACGTCGTTGTCACTGAGTTTCTGAACGGGAGCCGACGCCGGGGCCGAGGGTGCCATGCAATGCTTTCTCGATTATGGAATGCCGCGCCGAGGCGGCTGTTTCAAATCAGGTAAAGTACCGGGAATAAACGGGCCGTGCCGTAACACTGTAACGCCCCTGCCAGGCGAATGCGAACCGTCGAGAGGGCTTTCAAGTCAGAGATCGCGGTGAAACCTCCGCGGAGTTTTGCAACCAGTGAGACGCTCGTTCCTCTCAGAAAACAATAAAGACAATGTGTCTTAAAGTCAAGAAGCTCAGATTCAAGTCGATTCGGTTCAGTCCACGACGTCGTGAATTGAAGTCCTCACCTTATATAACGTCAGCCGGCGGGTTTTCTTAATTCTTGCCGTGATGTCCCTCGGGCGGTTGTTGGTCTGGTCCCGGCTATTCGCTCGGCTTGGCGGGTTTTCGCAGGGCTGCCCCCATAGCTCGAAAGTTGTCGAAGATCAGGGCTGGCAGTTGCTGGGGTTGGTCGGTGGAAACGAGAAAGAAGCAGATGAACATTTCGTCTGGTGTTTGTTCCCCCCAGGTGACGACCTGCGGTGGACTGTTCGGATTCAGTGGATTTCCCGGCGAGTTATCGTACCGGGCGGTCACATCAATACGGGTTCCCTTGGGGAACCGCAGGGGGGTTGCAAACTGATATTGGTCCTGCCAGTTGAAGTTCCAATCTTTAATCCAGATGAGCGGTTCGACAGTGCCATCGGGCAAGGTGGCCCAGGCTTTCATCTCCCGTCCCAACAGGTGCATATGCGGGGTAATGCCGACGAATGTCACGTCAAATGGCAGCGTGTAAGACCCGGCCATGCGGAAGTCGTCGTCCCCCGCCGGAATATAGAGTCTGCGGTCGATCACCATGATCGCAGCGGCCGCCTTGGGGTTTTTCTCCGCAGGTTTCACGAAGTGAATGCCGACACTCGATTGATCGACTTCCGGCTTCCCGGTCGGATGATAATGGATCTGCACAACGACATCACAATTTTTCTGCATCGGACGTCCCATGCCGTCTCGCAGCACCTGCGGCGTCCCTCCGGGTGCCCACCCGCCGATGGCTCCGCTGGGAATGAAGCCCGGACCACCGAAACTGCCATAGCCTGGACCAGGGTCGGCGGCATCTTTCTTGCGTGCCACGCCACTGATGTCGAGATAAAAGATTGAGTGATGGACGACGCGACGATTTCCCGGCCGAAACTCGGCTGTCGATACGAGTCGGTCCTCCAGGATTCCGGAAGGGATCACAAAATTTCGGAACACGTCCCGGCCATCGGCTGGAACCTCAAACGGTTCCTCCATCTTAATAATCAGATCGGGTTCGCCTGCCTGCCACCCGTCAGAAAACTTGGGTGGCGGGGGAAGATCTGCGGGGTTCCCTTCCGGGGCATCGGCGTCGACCCAGGCCTCGATGAGTGCAACCTCGCGGTCGGTTAAGCGGCGCTCATCGATGAAGTGGCCGTAATCCGGCTCGGGCTTCCAGGGGGGCATGAACCGCATGGAAACGACATGGGCAATCTGCCGAGCCCGCTTGGATGTGTCGGCATACGATGTCAACGGAAAGGGGGCGACTTCGCCGTCGCGATGGCATTTCATGCAGTTCGCCTGCACTATCGGCGCGATGTCGCGGGTGTACGTGACTTTGGCGTCGGCTGCTGGCTGAAATCGGGATTCAAACAGACAGCCCACCGGAGCGGTATGAGCCGGGACTGGTGCCCGGCCCTGACGCACGGCGGCGATTGCGTCGGCCAGGTCGTGCATAGACGCTTCAGTACGCTTCTTGCCCAGGTTGGCATACAGATCGTCAATCCGCCCGCGATAGGCCAGGTTCCCCGCAGCATCTAAGACGAAGGCTTCCGGCGTATGTGTCGGTTTCAAGGCCTGCGCCAGCAGTCCCGAAGCATCAAACAGCAGGGGAAACTGAATTTTGAATTTTTCGACATGCTGCGCTGCTTCGGACCGGGAAATGTGTGGATCCGAGATGACTCCAAAAAATGCAAAACCTGCCTGCGAATCACGCAAGGCCGAGTATTGGCGGTTCAATTCGGGAATGTAGCCATTGGCAATCGGGCATTCGGTGCCCAGGAACACGCAAACCAGTCCGGTGCGGCCAGGCTCGGTGCGAAGTGAATGGATGCGTCCCGATGTATCGAGCAACGAAAAATCGAGGCTCGGTCTGGCGGCGTCTGGCGATGCCTGCTCTTCTGCCCGTATGCTCCGCGATCCGTTCGCCAAACAGGCCGCGGCGGATAGGACTGCCAGACATTGAAGAACCAGTCGACGGAAGCGAACACCAGACGAATGCATGCGACAGAATCCTGAGGGCCCACGGCCGTGAAAGAAGCGTTGTGGGCTGTGACGAAATTGTGAATTGATTTCAGAACACGGAATCATACTCACAGCCAGTACTTTGGCAAATCGCGTGCCGTTTCAAAAATCCATTTGCTACAGGAGAGAATTCGGCCAATGTGTCGGCATCTGGGGTGATCCGTCGGTCAGAGACTGTTTACGGCGGCGTGCGCGAGTGCTGTTGAATCTCTATCATGATCAGGCGGAATTCAGCCTCGCCGTTGACCTCGACCGCCGGCTGCAATAACCTCGCGCGTCGGGGAGCAGGATCTCCCGGTACAGGAAGGCGAAACCGGTGCAGTCATGAACGAATCGCAGACAGCGACACAAACCGCTGGCCGGTCCCACGAACGGAAAATCCTGCTCACCACGTTCGGTTCGCTGGGGGATTTATACCCCTACATTGCCCTCGCTCGCGGATTGCAATCCCGTGGACACTCTGTGGTGCTGGCGTCGACCGACCGATACCGGGAGCGCGTGGAGTCGGCCGGTCTCAAATTTCATCCGCTGCGGCCTGCCGGTCCTGATCTCGAACAGGAACGCGAGTTGATGTGCCGCGTGATGGATGCCCGGCGGGGCAGCGAGTACGTCATTCGCGAACTGATGATGTCGGTCTTGGCAGACACTTATGCCGACACTCTTGCGGCCGCCGAGGGGGCCGACCTGCTGGTTTCGCATGTGCTGACCTTTGCCACCCGCCTCGTGGCGGAAAAAAAGCAGATTCCCTGGGTGTCCCCGTTTCTGCAGCCGTTGGGTTTCTTCTCGGCTTACGATCCCCCTGCGTTGCCGTTGGCGCCGTTTCTGGCCAAGTTGCGGTTTTTCGGACCGGGATTCCATCGACTGTTATTTCGGCTGGCAGATCGAAAATGCCGTCCCTGGGGAGCTCCCTGGCAGCGCCTGCGGGCAGAAATCGGTCTGCCACCCACGAGCGAAAACCCGGTGATGGACGGGAATTTTTCGCCTCACCTCGTGTTGGGCCTGTTTTCAGAGCTGATTGCCGCACGGCAGCCCGATTGGCCCCGGGCGACGGTGATTGCCGGTTTCCCCCGGCCCGATCTGGGGGGATCGACGACTCTGCCTGCGGAACTGGAGCGCTTCCTCGATGCGGGGCCAGCCCCGATTGTGTTTACGCTTGGTTCGTCGGGGCTGATGTCAGCAGGGACATTCTTTCAGGAAAGTGCACTCGCCGCGGCGCAACTGGGCCGCCGGGCTGTGTTGGTTGTCGGAGCCCAGCCGGAAAACCGTCCCACGTCGATGTCGGCAGACTGCCTGTGTGTCGAGTACGCGCCGTTCGCAGGCTTGTTTCCTCGAGCGGCCGCTGTCGTCCATGCCGGTGGCATTGGCACGACCGCACTCGTGATGCGGTCGGGACGGCCCAGCCTGGTCATGCCGCTGGCACACGATCAGTTCGATAATGCCGCGCGGGCCGAACGTCTGGGAGTGTCCCTGACCATCTCGCAACGTCGCTATACCGCCCGCCGTGCCGCTGACCGATTGCGGCTGTTGCTGGATAATCCACAGTATGCACAGCGCGCCGCCGTCGTCCAGCAGGCTGTATTGCCGGAAGATGGTGTGAAAAGCGCCTGCCTGGCGATGGAACAACTGCTCTCTTGAGTCGCCCGAGATTGGGCACTTGCTCGCCATCGATTTCAAGGCCGCCGTCGTGCGACGGCGTTCCCCTTTGAAAAAGAGTGAACACCGCCGGTTGGCTGTCGTTTCAGCGGGGCCGTTTATGGAGTCACTGGCGACAGGGACTGCACAAAGGGCTTAACGCCGAGTGATTCATAGATTTCGCTGGGGTAGTACGCGACTCCGTCTTTCAGCACCAGACGAATCTGCCGCAGGGCAGAAATGTCCTGAGTGGGGTCCCCCTCCACGAGGATCAGATCCGCAGCCTTTCCCGGGGCGATCGATCCGGTGCGACTGAGCGTACGCGTGTATTTCGCGCCGTTCCATGTGGCAATCCGCAACGCCTCTGCGGCGGGGATGCCCGCCTCGACGTACAATTCCAGTTCTCGATGTAGCGTGAAGCCCGGCTTGTCGTCGGTGCCGGCGACCAGCGGCACCCCTTCCCGGTGCAGGTCTCCTACAAACTGCACCATCTTCGCGAACGACTCCCGGTAGGGCTGTGCGCTTCCTTCGGGAATTTTCATGGAGTTGGTGCGCAAACTGCGCTGTGTGGCCAAGGGCAGGTGGGCCGCGATCTTGGAGTAGCATGGGTTCATTTCCCCTTGCTGCTGAGCAAACATCCCTTCGAAGATTGCAATTGTGGGATCAATCACGGTCTGTCGGCTGCGCAGCAGGCCCACGAAATTCCGTACTTCGGCGGACTGAAAATCGAGACGGTAGGTCTGCTGGGCCACGAGATTGAATCGCGCCAGCGTCCGCGTGTCGTCCTGGGGCTTCACAAAGAAATTGAGCAACACCTGATTGATGTGCTGAATCTCGTCGAAGCCTGACAGCACGACATCTTCGGCCCGCATGAAGGCGGGAACGTGTCCGCTGACTCGCAATCCACGCGCATGGGCATATTTCACGGTTTCGGGCACCCATTCGGCGTGGAATGAGTTATAGATTTTGATTTGCGGATAACCCCGTTGCGCGTACCAGTCGATGGCCTGTTTGACTTCTGAAAGTTCGGCACAGACAAAGCCACTCTTGGCGGAGAACGGGCTGGTTCCCTCGATAAAACCAGCGGGAGTGATGTGAGGACCAACGGCCGATCCGGATTCCACACTGTCGATCAATCCAGTCAGGAATTTGTTGTCGTTTCCCAGGTCTCGCACGGACGTCACTCCGCCGGCCAGGTGTTGCAAACCGGCCCAGTGCCCCATGTGGCCGTGCATGTCGAATAATCCGGGAAGTAAGGTCCGTCCGCCGGCGTCGAAGACAGTTGCGGCGGTTTGCGACGGTGCTCCGGTTTCAAGGATCGCAGTGATCCGGCCGCGATAGATATAAACGTCTTGAGCCGGTCCCAGGGTGGCGTGCTCCGAATCAAACACGCGCGCGTTGCGGATGACGATGGGACCGGGCAGCCGATGAGCCAGCCGCTCGGCCAGTTTTCGCAACAAACCATCGTTGACGGCCAGTTGTCGATTTTCGAGCGTGGCAGCGACCGATTCCCAACCGGCATCAATCAAGTGCATCGAGCCGGGGGAAATGAGGGCGAACAAACGGAGTTCCGGGGCCCGGGTTGTCCAGAGGTAAAGGGGCTCTTCATACAATCCCTTCAGCGCATACAGACAAACCTCACGAGACTGACCCGCCACCTCAACCCGCTCTTCATGCATCTTGTTGACTTCGAGTTCCCCGCCGGGCAGGGCGGCGAGTCGATTGCCGGGTTGCAGAGCGATGGCCCGCACGACCCGAGCCATGATCTCCGGTGAACATTCCACCGGCACGTAGGCGGCCAGACCGGCAACCTTGCGTGTGCCCTGGTCCGCGTTCGACTTCCACTCAGCAGTGCCGTTCGTCAAGGAAAAGGATTCCTCGATCGAGGCGCCAAATGTTGATGTTCCCCGGGCGGTGTAGTTTCTTAGCGTACCGTCGGCCGCGACTGTGAACTCTTCTTTCAGATCAGGTCCACGTCCATTGTCGCGATAGCTGAAGTCGACTGTGACTGTGCCATTGTCGGCGGTCTTGACCGTTTGGGACCCGCTGGTTTGGCCGTGAAAAATGACCGTGTAACGAGTTTCGGAATCTGCCCAGGCGGGAAGTGCTCCCGTCAACAAGATCACGGCGAGGAAACAGCGCATCGACAAGTCCCTTGAAATGAACACCGAGAGGCGTGGTCCGGGGTGCAGAGACTCCATCGCCAACTTATCTTCGACGAGTTATTTGAGTACAGACAGTCGTACCGAACTTTCCCTCGGCGGGCAAGGCAGTGATTTTGACGTGTCGCCCCACTTTAGAAATGTCACAGGGTTTCCACAGTAGAAATGTCACAGTGCCGCTCGGTGGGGGAGCCTCGCTTCGCGCAGGTGA
>JAFEBR010001073.1 GCA_018242565.1 Planctomycetota bacterium
ATCCGCCAAAACGTCCACAAACCACAAAGGACAAATGAAACGGCATCTAAAACCCTCCGCCCTGCGACCCCATCGGCCCTTAGAAATGACAGCATCCATTAGACGTAAATGTCTTTGCATAATTTTTTTGGGCGTGATTACGACTTCCAATGTACCAGCCGCATTGGCAGACTTACTCGAACCAGACGCTTCGCCCAATCCGGAAATTGCCGTTAAAGTCGACATTGTTTTTCCCCGAGGCGGCGACTTACCAGTAATCAATGTTAATGGGTTCGGGACCACACTGCGCTTTCTGGTAGACACAACCCATTTCACGACGGTCCTAGACGTTAAATGGCGACGTAAAATGAAAGCCATTGCTAAAAACGGTTTCAAGCCATTTAGCCGACAAACCGAGGATGGCGATGAAGAATATGTCACACCAGATATTCGACTCGCAACAATGCAGATTGACCTGCCCAAGGTTAAGGTAGCCGACCTAAGTGAGTACAACAAACTCCTCGACGAACCGATCGATGGCTGCCTAGGCATGGACGTATTACAGAATTACATCATGTCGCTCGACTGCGTTCGCGGAGTTCTATGTATTTACACACGGTTACCAAAAAACGTCGGCGAGGAAGTTAAATTAGAGCGCACTCGGCACGGCATTCCAGCAGTAAGGTTGACAATCGCGGACTCCAAGGACATTTTGTGTGGCATTTGCACGGATTCGCCTGTGGCATTGCTTCTTACACCAGACTGCCTTAGTAGACTGCTATCCAAGGACGCGATCCGATTTATTAACCCAAGCATAAACGTTGCGGATCTGAGCACATCGAATGCATCGGGGCTTGCGAGCGATGTCACTTTGGGTTCGTACGTTGCACAAAATGTTGTGGTAAATGGCGCTGAAGCCAATTGGATTGGCATGAAATATTTAGCACGCTTTATTGTCACCTTTGACTTTCCGCGAAATAAAGCTTATTTTCGTACTAGTCAGTTCTTTGATCGTTCCGACCAGCTTGACTGCAGTGGATTGGTGCTTGCCAAGCGGGGACAGAAGGTGTTAATTGAGTTTGTCATGTCGAACTCACCGGGGTGCGAAAGTGGCATTCTCGACGGCGATGTCCTCTATACGGTCGATAACCGCCCAACTGCATCGTTAACTCTCTTTGAAATTCGACAGCTATTTTGCGTTCCCGGTCGAACAGTACAGATTGATGTCGCCCGCGGTCCTAGGATTCTTAGGAATCAGCTTCGGTTACGCAATTACAGCGATGTTTGGGACGATGGTTTTAAAAATGCCGGCAAAGGCAACAGACCGGGCACCGATTCGTCGGCGACACCCCTCGCAGAAATCGACATCGAAAAATACGGAGCGCCGATTGTCATTCCAGTTCACATTGACAAATGTGTGCGTCCGCTACGCATGCTCGTCGATACAGGAGCAGCGAGAACTGTCATGGGGAGTCATCTCCGTGAGAAATTGGGTGAATCAGTCGGGCAGCGACTCGGGATCACGGTAGACGGAAGTCGTTTGATGGAGCAAGTCCGAATCGGTGGTGTCGTCATCGCTGGGGTTAAAATGAGTGACGCAAGCGTTGTCGCCGTGGACAAATCTGTTCGATCATTTGGAGAATTGATCGGCGAGGAACTCCTCGATGGATTTCTCGGAATCGATCTGCTACGGCAGTATGTTGTACAAGTCGATTTCGATCAGGGCAAACTGCGTCTTTATTCAGGTGTCTGCTCTGGAGCAGGGGAATCAGTGCCGTTAGTTTATCGCCCTTCAGGTGCGCCAGCAATTTTGGCGACGTTGGGGAATGACCACAAACAATGGTTTATCGCTGATACTGGGTGTGTCAGTTGGAATTTTAGCGATGATGCCCTGTTGTCAGCATTAAATTCTGGCGGAATTGCCAAGGAATTCCACAGAGGCGTGGCACTTTATAACTCACCGTTGTTTGTGAGGAAGCGCTGGCGTGTCAATCAGACATGTGTTGGACCGTTTTTGCATCGTGATCTTGGATTTGTTGGGGCACACACGAATGCCCTCGGCCTGAATTATTTTTCTCGCTTCTTGACAACTTTTGATTTTCGCGGACGCGCACTCTACTTGAAAAAGGGAGAACGTTTTGACAAGACTGATTTCTTTGATGCAAGTGGCCTCAATTTTATGAAACGGAATGGGCAGTATGTCGTGCATTCGATCACCCCTGGAAGTCCGGCCAGCGAGATTGACATCCAAAATGGTGACGTGATTGTTCACATTGATGGTGTCGATGCAACAAAAAAAACTATGTTTGAAATACAAGAGATGTTTAGCAAAGCCGGAAGTAGTGTAATCGTAACTGTCCAGCGGCATCGAGCCGTTTTTGAGCGGAGAATTGCATTGTCCATTTTTTAAGACATCCACGGCGTCAACTTGAGGACACAGCACGTTTGTGGCGTTACCATTTCAAAACTTCGATCGATGTGTATCATTTTGAACAGTAGTGCTTGTCGTACAGTGATGCTCCTTGGGGCAACAACCGGGTTAGCATTCTGTGGCCCAACAGTTGATTGGAGGCCGTAATGGCTCGCTTGCCGCGTGGCGAAGTGTTTTCCCCCAGCGAAATCGCCATCGTCCATGTCATGAATCGCGTCGTCCGCCACTGCGGCGGAGCCGCAGAGAGCAGTAGATAGTAGAGCAGGAGAAAGTAGAACAACGCTGGCTAACACTTTGTCCGGTTCGCAAAACAGCCGAGGGCCAGGCCGCCGAGCCGACTGACGAG
>JAFEBR010001074.1 GCA_018242565.1 Planctomycetota bacterium
AGCCCGGATCAAAATCGCCCGTCCCGCTGAACACCCCGGAGGTGTAGACATTCCCGGTGTTGTCGTTCGTGATTGCTGTCCCCATTTCGAAATCGGCCGAGCCGATCGCTTCCGCCCAAGCCAGCTCCAGGCTGACCCCGTTGAGAAGAATCCGTTCTTCCAAGCATTTGATGATCGCCTGGGAATTGCCATCTGGCCCGTGCCAGCGCCGGCGGCGATGGCGCGAATCGCGAGCAGTGCGATTATCGAACAAAGTTTTGCTAAGCGACTCCAGCCACGACTTGATCAGCATGAAGGATCCCCCTGGAAAAACCGGACAAAAGGAGTACGCGGGAACCTAACACCTTCACGCGGAATTCAGTCATGCTTGGGGGATTTGGGAGTGGCTTCGGATTCGTAAAAATTTACGGGAATATGGGTTGCGCTCAGCGCTGGATCCGGATTCCGGTTTCGGGGAACTCTTGGGAATCCCGTCGTCAATTAGTGGGCAGTGTGCTGATGACTCGTGGGTGACTGTGCCTTGGCATGACCGCTGCGCCCTGGTGCTCGATGGTTGCCTTTGATTTCTTCGTCGTTCCTGTATCATGCTGTTAGATTTTCCCCCAGCAAGCGTACTGCCTATGGCCGCCGCCAACAGTCCTTCGACCAGCGAAACGCTGTTACGGATGCTCACCAGTCCGACGACCAGCGAAATCGCCTGGAAGATGTTTCTCGACCGCTATACCCCGCTGATCGAGCGCTGGTGCAATCAGGCGGGGTTGCAATCGGCCGATGCCGACGAAGTCAAATCTCGTGTCTTGACCAACCTCGTCAAGGCACTCAAGGCCTTCGAACTCGATCCCGCCTTCCGGTTTCGGGGCTGGTTGAAGACGGTCGTGAACAATGCGTTGCGGAGTTTTTGGAGGGAGGGACGCCGGAAGCCTGGGGTCCGTGGCCACGGCGGTGAGGGGGTGCTCGAGCAGCTCAGTATTCCCGATCCATTGAGTCGGCTCGCCGACGAACTCGACGATCAATTGAGTCACGATCTCGAGCTGGCCGAGTTGGTGATCGAGCAGGTGAAACAGCGGGTGGAGGAACATACCTGGGAGGCGTACTGGCGAACGGCGATCGACGGGGAGCTGGCGGCCGACGTGGCACACCAGCTGGGGTTGTCGGTGGCGCTCGTTTACGTCGCCAAAGGGCGCGTGGCAAAGTTGTTGCGCAGCGAGGTCTTGCGGTTGCGCGACAGCGAGCCCGATTGAAGAGCCCTTGATCGCATTCGTTCAGTGGTGCCGCAGAGCCGAGCCCGGAGTCTGCCGCCAGGTCTTTGAGGAGGATTCGCCGTGAGCGATTGTCCGAGCATCACGCAACTTAAGCAGCTCATCGACGACATGCTTCCGCCGTGCGAGTTCGAAGACGTTGAGACGCATCTCGAAACCTGCGTCGACTGTGCCGCGACGCTCGACGCGTTGACCGCGAATGGTGCCTTCTCCTGGTTGACCGCGACCACAGATCTCTCGCCATCGTCCGCCGACGCACCGCGGCCCGCCAGACCATTTTCCTGTGCCCTGCCGGGCTACGAGGTGCTCGAAGAACTGGGACGCGGCGGACACGGCGTCGTGTATCGAGCGCGGCAACTCGGGCTCAATCGGCCGGTTGCGATCAAGGTCTTGAGGAAAGGCAGTTTTGCGACACCTCAAGAACTGTCGCGGTTCCTGGCAGAAGCGGAATCAGTCGCGCGGCTCAGCCATCCGCAGATCGTCCAGGTCTTTGCCGTCGGCGAATACGAAGGGCTTCCATTCTTTGCGATGGAACTTCTCGAAGGAGGGAGCCTGGCCGAACGCTGTCAGGGTGTGCCTGTGGCTTCCAGGAGCGCCGCACGGCTCATCGAACGACTCGCGAGGGGAGTCGACCACGCGCACCGGCACAACGTCATCCATCGCGATCTCAAGCCGGGAAACATTCTCTTCGACCGCGCTCCCGGCGGAGCAGAGCAGCCGCACGAGTCGCCGCGGTTTTCCGACGACGACCTCCCCAAGATTGCCGATTTCGGTCTGGCCAAACAACTCGATGGCGACCCGGCACCGACGCCGACAGTGGCCATCCTGGGAACTCCCAGTTACATGGCCCCCGAGCAGGCGTTGGGGGGAACGAAAGCCGCTGGGCCCGCGGCCGACATCTATGCCCTGGGAGCCGTGCTGTACGAGCTTCTGACCGGACGGCCGCCCTTTCGCGGCGAGACCCCATTTGAAACGCTGATGCAGGTGCGCGACCACGAACCGGTCGGACCTCGCCAATTGCAACCGCGGTTGGCGGTCGATCTGGAAACGATCTGTCTGAAATGTCTGCGCAAACGACCGCTGGAACGGTACGCGTCGGCGGCCGAACTTGCGGATGATCTGGGGCGCTTCCTGCGAGGCGAGGCGGTCCGGGCCCGTCCGCCGGGACCGATCGAGCGGCTGGTGAAGTGGAGCCGGAGGAATCCAGTGAAATCCAGCCTGTCGGGGTTCGGTTTGGTTGCCCTCTTCGCAGCCCTGGCGGCGACGGCGTGGGTCGTCGAGAAAGTGCATGAGA
>JAFEBR010001075.1 GCA_018242565.1 Planctomycetota bacterium
AGAGAATTCCGCAAAGCGTTTATTGATATTTGCTTGCGTCTGTTCTGGGGCGAGGATTCCACCGGATTGCGGTGAGTCCGAGTTTTCCAGAATTATTCGATTCGTGGTGGCGTGAGCGAGTCCTGGGTTCGGAGCTCGCTCGGAAAATCATAGGTCTGGGTTCAAGCCCTACCTTAGCCCTCTGCGAGGTGACGAGGCGGTCCTCAAGTCGTCGCATGCGAACAGAAATGGCCTGTCAGGCAGCCGCCCTGAATCGAGCTCTGGGGCAGGCAATCACTGGAGTGATCCCCTGACCAGGGCCGGTGATTGACCTCGGGGGGCATGATCTGGATGTCCGTTGGCGAACAAAGGTCGCCGTGGCCCGGCTCAACATCAGGCGGCTTGGGCCGCTTCGGATTCCTGCATCCATTCGGGAACAATGACGCGTTCGGCTGGCGGAAGCACGGCCTGGCGCCCGAGCGTCGTCAATTGGTACTGCAGTCCTTCCGTCCGGCTGATGACCTCGACTTTCAGGAAGCCGAGGGCGATCAGTTTTCCATGCACGACCGACATCGACTCCGGGGCGATACCCTGCAGTTCCTGAATACGAGGCGACCATTCCAGTCCGCCCGCGGCGAACTTTTGCTGGTAAGCCGACAGGAGCAGACCCCATTCCGGGTTGGCATCGTAGAGTTCGAGATCGGGGTTGGTCATGCCAGTGAAAATCGGTCGGCATGACCCGGATGATCATTGTACCGGTGCAGCCCGGCAGGTTCGGCATAACCGGTAAAGTTTGCCAGATCGTTCTGTCCCTCTGGTCAGGGCCCGGGATCTGGTAATGCTCCTGGAGACTTCGGGAATCGATGAGTCGAAGGCCGGCACGTGGCTGAGGGGACGTACCGTTTTGCGGCCGAGTTCGGAGGTCCGGGCGCGACTACATATTGGTTTTGGCGTCGCTGACGTCACCCAGCACCGACGACAAAGCCTTTTGAATGGCTTCGTCGTGCGCGTGATCGCGCGCATAAATGCGGCAGATCGAAAAGCTCAGCGGCAATTCGCGGAACAGTTCGTAATCACTCAACTCGCGCGGACTGCCGTCAGCGGGATCGAACACAAAGTTCTGGCCGCCGGAAGGCAGGCGTGTGCTGGGGCGGTGATAGTGGCGGGCGATATCCACTCGCAGATCGACATCCCGGCACTCTTTGGGCAATTTCCTCCGAACGCGTTTCACGACGACATCGGGTTCCGAAAAGATTGTCGTCTGCTCGGATTGTCCTGACTGGAAATACAGAGCGCGTTCCGCAGCCATTTTCCAGATCACTTTGCGCGATAGCAGATCCTGCCACTGTCGGCCCAGTTCCTGCACCTGTGGGTCGGGACTCAGCCCAAATCGCTGGACATCCACCAGGAACGAGGCTTCGGTGAAACGCTGATATTCGTCGAGATGTTCGAGCGGGTTGCCCGACAGCAGTTGAGGCATCGTTTCGGGGAACAGTTCCGCCAGCGCAACATCGAGGCCACGTACGGTGCGATGAAAATAGATGGTCCGAAACAGATTCGCCCGAACTTCAATGAAGTTGATCAGTGCCCGCAAACCACGAGCGTGAATTGTCAGGCCTTCGGGCATGAAGAAGCTGTAGTGCAGCAGTCGAAACAGATCGAAAGCCTTGACGTTGTAGCCGGACATGTACGCGTCGCGGAGCACGAAGTCCATGTTGTCGACGGTGTAAATGCCGCTAAACAATGATCGCAACTTAACGAGCCAGTCGGGGTGGCCCTGCTCGGTTCCTTCCTTCCGTGAGGGACGGCGGATCAACCAGCCAATCTGGGCCGGATCAAGTTCTTCCAGCGGCCCTAATTTGCCATTGGGGTTCCGTCGGACGCGCCTCAAAAGTTCTCCCAGTTCCTGTTTGATGATCGCTGCGCCAAGGTCTTCGTGCGTGACGCCGAATTGATCGAGGTAGTGGTCGTCGAAGAAATGTCCAAAAGGACCGTGGCCCACGTCGTGCAGGAGACCGGCCATGCGGACGAGCGATTCGACGTAGGCCCGCGAGGGAACATTTCGACAGGAATCGCACAGCGACTCATACCAGTGTTCGATGGCCAGTGACGCCAGATGCATGACCCCCAGAATGTGCTGAAACCGCGTGTGCTCGGCGGTGGGAAAGACCCACCAGGCTGTCTGCAACTGGTGGATCTGGCGCATTCGCTGCACCCAGGGATGGTCGATGATCTCCTGTTCCGACACTTCACCTTCGGGCAGGCCTGACCGGGAGATGAAGGGGATGTACCCGTGAATCGGGTCGTGGGACAGGCTTTCTGTCGTGTAGTCGCGAACCATACGTCTCGTTTCTGCAAACGGGGAAGGGAGTTGGCCTTATGATAGGGAACCGCGAATCATTGCCCAACAGGAATCTGGCCGGGCCGGACTTGGTGCCGGCTGTCAACCGGCATTTTCGGGGCTGGCAAACGCGGTCGCGTGAACTGAAAAGCGGCGCCATGCGGGCTGCGTCAAGGATCCACAGGTCGTCGCGTATGCATGCGTTTGTATGACAATCTTGTAATGCCTGAGCCGAGGACTGCCGTGGCAGATTCAGGGGAAACCTGCGACAATCGAGCTAACGCTGCTCCTCCTGGTTTATTCGGTGCAACGCTTGGGCCGGTTGCAGGAGCAGTGTTTTTTCGTGGACTGTTGCCGGGTGCCATCCTGGAGTCCGCTCGGCTTCGGTTTCCGCTGCGAGGCCTGCGCCAGCTGGTAATTGAACTCCGGCGTTTTTCCTGGTTGCGGCACGCGGCGCACGACGTTAAATGCGGGCACACCGGCCGTTCAACTGCGCGATGGAACGTTGCTGGCAAGGCGATAAGGGCGTCGGGCGGCCTGAGTTGCCGTCGTTCCCCGCAGTCGGCCGTTTGTATCACCCCCGAAGAGGACGGCCGCTTCTCAGGCAGACAGGCTTGCATGGTTTGGCAAAATCGTTAAGCTTTGCGAACGATTTGTCGGATCTTCCCAAGATCCGATGCAGACAGCCCTTGGGTCACTTTCCGTTGTTCCCAGGCTGGCTGTTGTGGTGTCATTTTGGCATCGGCCGCCATAGCTCAGTTGGTAGAGCGACGCTTTCGTAAAGCGTAGGTCCAGGGTTCGAGTCCCCGTGGCGGCTCTTCTGTTTTATCCTGCTCTGCTCCCCGCCCTTCCATTGCGGGCATGATCGGCACCAAATCGTGGGCCAGATTCGCGGTTGCATATGGGGTAATTCATTCGGCGGAATCGGTGATCTCGCCTTCCCTGGCCAACACCGCGTACATCGACGTCAGCCACGGGGCGCGTCGTGACACCGTGCGTTTCCGCAGCCATTTCCAGTGCGGCGGCAGCACTACGAACGCGCGAGAACTTCCCGGTTCACATCTGCCACAAAATCCTGGACGTCCACGTCGTGCTGTGCCGGGGTCTGACCTCCCGCATTCACGCCGCAACCGGGGTTGCGGAACAGGAAGGGCAGCATCGCCCGCGTGGCTTCCCAGTAGTGCTGGTATACGGGGAAGTCGGTGCCCGGATTGTCTTCCAGATAGTCGTTCATCTTCTGGGCCAGCAGGTTGTGCGCCACCCGCGGGTGCCGGTGGTGTGGGCCGTGGATAAAGATGTCAAAATTCACGAACGTCGTAAATCGAGTCAGCCAGTTTTTGCCGAGTACAGTTCGTGTTCCCTGCAGGGGATCGAAGCTGGCCATTCCCAGATGTTCGGTCAATTTGCGGCCAGTCTGCAGCACGCTGGCGATCATCACCGGTATCAACCAGGCTTTCACAAACCCGCCCCAGACGTGGTAATACTGGATCAGTCCCAGCACCAGCCCCCAAAACGCCAGCATTCCCAGGTATTCGTTGCGGATCGTGCGTCTGACCGCGGGATTTCGCAAAGGCGATGCCGGATGAAAGTAGATCCGGCCGTAAATGATCGGGCTGGTAATGACGCCGCAGAGCAGATCGAGAATGACGAACACACGTCGAAACCCGAGTGAACAACTGGGGCTGGCGTAGGGCCACAGTTCCCAGTCGTAGGGCTTATTCAGATACGCGTGGTGGCGAATGTGTGTCTCGCGGTACGCCGTGTAGGGCACAAACATGGCCATTCCCAGAAAACGGCCGAGCCAGATGCTGACCTTCTTCGAACTCGTCAGGGTCTGGTGCACGGTTTCGTGGAAGCAACTCGTCCAGCAGAACAGGAAATAGCCTGTGAACAGGCTCCAGAAGGCAGTGACGGCCCAATGATCGACTGGCCACGGATACGCGAGAAACCACCACCCGATCGCACCGCCAGGGCGACACAGAAAACGGGGCAGCGTGAATTTGGAATCAATGGCACGGGCTTCTTCTGCCGTAAACTGAGTGTACAAGGTCGCGATCCGGTCGGAGTGGTTGGCCTGGACGTTGAGGAGAGTGCATTACCTCAGGCCGGAACTTCGGGTCAAGAAAAATCTGCCTCGTATCGGCCCGCGGAGGACCGAATTGGGCAGGGGCCTGGCGTCCAGCACGTCGCGGCCGCGGATTTTGGGCGTTTCGCCAGGGTCTCCAGGGGACGTATTTTCGCTTGGCCGGTTCGGGCCAGTGTCTGCTACTCACCGCCGCAGCATGATGGGAGTACACCGTGTATTCCGCCGTAACACGTGGCGAAAATGCCTGTTTGCTCGATCGGCGCGAGACTTTCGTTGATCGCATCGAAGAGTCTTGATATCATCGGGTCGCGAAGCCAGTTTGCTGCTCAACGTCCCTTCGATTTGGCGTACAACTCACTATGCTCAGCGTGGTCTCCCCTGACAGACGATTTGGTCGCCGTGAGTTCTTGCGGATCGGTGGCGTGGGGCTTTCCGGGCTGACGTTGCCCGGACTCTGGTCGCAAGAGGGATTGGCTGCCGCCAGTCGCCTGGCGACCGGCAAATCAGTGATTTTCTTGTTTCTGCATGGCGGGCCGTCGCAGATCGAGACGTTTGACCCGAAAATGACGGCGCCGGACAAGATTCGCAGTGCCACCGGCGAAATTGCGACGCGGCTGCCTGGCGTGAGCTTCGGATCCAGTTTTCCCAAGCTGGCGGCCCTCGCCGACCAGTTCACCGTGGTGCGGTCGTTCACCACCGGCGACGGAAACCACGATATCAAGCCGGTGGTGGGGCGGGATTCTGGCGGTGCCAATCTGGGCACGCTGTATTCACGCGTTGTGGGAACCAATCACCCTCTGACCGGCATGCCGACCAACGCGGCGTTATTCCCGCAGTCGGTTGACCCGGCTCGTGAGCCGGCACAAAAGGCCTTTGGAAACTTTGAATCAACAGGCGGTTTGGGCGCGGCTTTTGCGCCGTTTGTTCCCGGGGCCGGGGGCGATCTGCAGAAAGACATGCAGCTCGCCATCGCCGCAGATCGGTTGGGAGATCGTCGGTCGTTGCTCTCGGAACTCGATCGCGTGCGATTCCAACTCGACGCAGCCGGCAAAAGTGATGCGCTTGATCGATTGCGCGATCAGGCGTTTGGCACGATTATGGGAGGGGTGGCTGGGGCCTTTGACCTGTCGCAGGAAGATCCGCGGACGGTCGCCCGTTACGACACGGGCGCTCTGATGACGCCAGATCAGATTGACCGCAAATGGAACAACTACAAGATGTATGTCGACAACGTGAAAACGCTCGGCAAACTCTTGTTGCTGTCGCGGCGGTTGTGCGAAGCGGGTTGCGGTTTTGTCACCGTGACGACAAATTTTGTCTGGGATAACCACGCTGATGTGAATAATGCCGGGGTCGCCGAAGGCATGCGATATTGTGGCGAACCGCTCGATCACGCGGTTTCCGCATTTCTCGAAGATGTTGCCGAGCGTGGCTTGTCGGACAAGATTTTGCTGGTGTGCTGCGGCGAAATGGGGCGCACTCCCCAGATCAATCAGAATGGCGGGCGCGATCACTGGGGGGCGCTGGCTCCGCTGCTTCTGGCAGGAGGGCGGCATAAGATGGGACAGGTCATCGGTCAGTCGACACGCAACGCGGGCGAACCGGCGAGTGATCCGGTTCGCATCCCGAACCTGCTGGCGACGATTATGCATACCCTGTTCGACGTTGGGGAATTGCGGGTCACGCGCGGTGTTCCGACCGAAATCGTCCGCGCTGCGACCGCCGCCGATCCGATCCCCGGGCTGGCGTAATCGACGGCCAGAAAATTGCCGTTGTAGGCGGATGCGATCGCTTGTCAGAATCAAACGGCAGCGAATCGCCTCGGTTGCCTGATTCGCCGCACGTCACGTGCTTTCGATGGTTCCAGACGTGAAACTGGGCCTGCCTGACGTGCGACATCCCTGCGAGTTCTGGCCGTGAAGTCGAATTGCGATTCTCTGTCGCAGGCACACGTGCCAAACTGGGAAATCGCGGGAAATTCCGGGGTCATCTCTGTATGATGAGCTCTCGAATTGCAGCGGGAAACTGGTTACTGAACATGGGAGTGCAGTGTGGCGAAGGCTTGGGGAGGCAGATTCGAGGGGAAGACGGATCCTCGCGTCGAGAGATTTACGGAATCGATCAGTTTTGATGCGCGCCTGGCAGCCGTAGACATCACCGGGTCGCAGGCCCACGCGCGGATGCAGGCCAAAGTGGGGTTGCTGACTCAGGCCGAATGCGACGCCATCTGTGCGACGCTGGAGACAATCGGGGCCGAGATCGCGCGGGGCGAGTTTCCGTTTCGTGTGGAACTCGAAGACATCCACATGCATATCGAGAGTGCGCTGATTTCGCGGCTGGGCGATGTGGGGCGCAAACTGCACACGGGCCGCAGTCGCAATGACCAGGTGGCCACCGACCTCAAGCTGTATATCCGGGGTGCGATTGACCAGATCGACGGTTTGCTGGCGGATGTGCAGCATGCGTTTGTCGAACGCAGTCCGAACGATCTCGATATTGTTATTCCGGGCTACACCCACCTGCAGCGAGCGCAGCCGGTGATCGCGGCTCACTACTGGCTGGCATACTGCGAGAAATTCCAGCGCGACCGCGAGCGCCTGGCCGACTGCCGACGGCGGGTGAACATTTCCCCGTTGGGTGCCGCTGCGCTCGCCGGGACGTCGTTGCCGATCGACCGCGACTACTCGGCGAAACTGCTGGGCTTTACCGCACCGGCCGCTAATAGCCTCGATGTCTCGAGCGATCGCGACTTCCTGATTGAATTCACGAGTTGTCTGGCATTGATCGCCGCGCACCTGAGTACCTGGGCCGAGGAATGGATTCTGTGGTGTACCACCGAGTTCGGCTATCTGAAACTGCCCGATGCCTATACGACCGGCAGTTCGATCATGCCGCAGAAGCGCAACCCGGATGTACTGGAACTGGTTCGGGGAAAATCGGCGCGGGTGATGGCGGCGGTTCCGCATCTGCTGACACTGGTGAAAGGACTGCCTCTGGCCTACAACCGCGATTTGCAGGAAGACAAAATTGCAGTGTTCGATGCCGTGGATACGATCGTGGCCTGTCTGGAATTGGCGCCGGCGATCATCGTCGGGGCGGCATTGCAGACTGACCGCATCGCGGCCCGGTTGGAAGAGGGGTTCCTCGATGCGACCACGCTGATGGAATACCTGATCAAAAAGGGAGTGCCCATGCGCACTGCCCACGAAACGGTGGGTAAGCTGGTCGCGCTCTGCGATGGCAAGAAATGCCGGCTGGCGGAATTGTCGTTGAGCGAATTGCAGACGGCGTGCTCCCAGATTCAGGCCGATGTGTCGCAAGTTTTGGGCGCCCACAATGCCGTGGCAGCGCTCAAGAGTTACGGGTCTGGCGGCCGCGCAGCGGTGGCGCAGCAATTGGAGCTTTGGAAACAGAAATTTGCGTGAGCGAAAAACTCGTATCTCGTCGTCCTTTTTTGGGTGGCCTGGCGCTGGCCGTGTTTGATTGGTGAACTTTTTCAGGAATCCACAGCATGCCTGATCCCGCGAACTTCGCCTTGAATCGTCGCTCTCTGCTCCAACTCTCTGCCGGCTTGTTCGCCGCGGGGGGCGTCTCCGGAATGTTGCCGGCGGAAGAACGGCCGGCGGTCACCCATCCCCGGGCCACCTCGGGAGACACGGTCGCCGAGCCCAACTGGGACGAACGGCTGACGATTTCTGTCGGCTCCAGAGACGCCGAGATTGTCGGGACGAATGACCGGGCATTGCAGGCCGCGGTCGATTATGTGGCCCGACTGGGGGGCGGCACAGTACGCGTGCTGCCCGGTGTCTATCGCCTGCGTAACGCAGTGTACCTGGCGTCGAGCGTGCGGATTCTTGGCAGCGGGGCGGACTCGATCCTGATGAAGGAACCGTCCCTGAAAACGAAACTGGCCGCCGATTCCGACTGGTTCGATCAGGAAATCACCCTGGCGGATGCCAAGGGGTTCGCCGTCGGAGACGGGGTCTGCCTGCGCACGAAAAATCCGCATAACGGCGGGATGGAAGTGGCGAAACGCACGCTGGTGGCCCGCTCGGGTAATCGCTTCAAGCTCGATCGTGCCCTGCGGCAGAATTTCTGGGAGATGGGGGACTCGACCTGTGCGTCGCTGTTTCCGATCTTCTCAGGCGAGAATATCGCCGATGTGGTCATCGAGAACATCACGCTCGACGGCAACAAAGACAACAACGAAAATCTCGACGGCAATTACGCGGGCTGCGTGTTTCTGCAGGACTGCAATCGGATCACGATGCGGCAGGTCGAGGCACGCAATTACAACGGCGATGGTCTGTCATGGCAGATCTGTCACGATGTGCTGGTTGAGAATTGTTTCAGCCACGACAACACGGGGTTGGGAATGCATCCCGGTTCCGGGTCGCAGCGACCGGTGATTCGTAACAATCGATCGGAGCGAAACGACATCGGTATCTTCTTCTGCTGGGGAGTGAAGTTCGGCCTGGCCGAAAAGAATAAGATTGATGGTTGCCGCAGTTCGGGGGTGTCGATCGGTCATCGAGACAACAACAACCTGGTCTGCGACAACGACATCCTGAACAGCGGCAAGGTCGGGGTGTTGTTTCGGCCTGAGCGGGGCAAGGCCTTTGCGCCGCATCGCAATCGGATCGAAAACAACCGTATCGTCGATTCCGGACCGGCCGACGGCGTGGCCATCGACGTTCAGGGCGAGACCGACGCCATCGTGCTCTCGCGGAATCAGATCCGCGAATCACGCCAGCCGATGCAGCGTGTGGGCATCCGCCTGGGAGCGCAGGCGGGGCAAGTGGAAATGAAAGAGAACAAAATCGACGGTGTTTCCGTCGCCGTCGCCGATTTGCGAAAAAGCTGAAGAGCGAAACAACGGAATTTTCACAAACGGACCTCGCTGCTGCCTGGCCGTCGAGGGCAAGTAGCCACCTCCGCCGGTGCGACTACCTCAATCCCCGGGGAAAGTACCGGGAGCGGGACGTTCGAATTTTTCACTTCGTCGGCGTGGAAACAGTTTTGGCGAACGCGTGTGTCCACCATTGTTGAGCATCTGCCCAATGTGAGAATTCTTCTCGAGGTGCCGCAAGGAGGTCTTGCAGCAGGTTTTGTGCCTCGTCGATACGTCCCCGCGCTGCATGCAATCTCGCAAAGTAATACGCAGTATCGGGGAGCGCTTTTCCGCCTTGGATGGCACTTTGCAGGGTTTGCTCGGCGTCGCCCAAACGCCCCAATTGAAACTGGACCCAGCCTAACGTTGCGAGAGCCTCGGCACGCTGTCCGTATTGCCGAACATTCACTTCAGCCCATTGCAATGCTCGTTGAAGTTTCTCGGGAGTTTTCTGGTCAGCCAGGGTAATGGCGAGTTGGTTACTCGCCGGAAAATCTGCGGGAAAATCCTGCAGTAACTGGCTGAAGATTTGTTCGGCTTGTGGCAGCCGGCGCAATTGGCGTACGATTAATCCGGACAGATACCGCGCCTGTCGAAGCGCGGGGGCAAGTTTAAGGGCGGTTTCAATATTCGTCGCCGCGTTCTCAAGTTCTCCCTCGTGGAACTGCCAGCTTGCCAGAGCCAGATGGGCTCGAGGATCCTGGTCATGCTCCGTAACAGCTTGCCGATACCAGGAATCAGCGGAATCGCGATCTTGTGACTCGCGTGCCAAGTCCCCCAGTGTGACTTCGGGCAGTTCCTGCCTGGCGTCGGCCGCATGGGCCTGCTTGAGTTGCAGAATCGCATTCTTGCGATCGCCCAGATGGTAGAGAGCCCGTCCCAAGCGATATCGAGCCTGTGCGCTGGCCGGACCAATCTGCAGCCAGGAGTTGAGCGCCGCCTTGGCGCTGGTCCAGTCGCGTCTGATTTCTGCGACCGCGGCAAGGCCTGCAAAGCCGCGGCTGGCGTATTGCGTTTTCTGTTCAGCCGCGAACGAACCTTCTTTCGCCAGGCGGACGACTTTTTCATACAACGCCTCGGCCTCTGCGATACGGCCTTCGTGCAGCGCGATGTTTCCGAGTAGTGCGAAAGTCCCTGGAAATTGGGGAAATTCACGCGCGGAATTTTCCAACAGTGGCCGGGCCTCCGTTAATCGGCCATCGAATAACAGCATTCGGGCCAGCATAATCGGTGGAGGCGGAAGCGTCTTATCCTGCTGACAGGCCAGTTGCAGTGCCTCCAACGCTCGTTGACGATCACCTCGCTGGTAGAGCCCGATGGCGGTTTGCACCTCTGGGGACTTGACGGGCAGATCCAGTGATTCCGCACTCAATTCCGATTCGGCAACGACGCCCAGCGGCCCGGAGTATGCCGACGAATGAAATGGGCCGACAGACACGATCAACAACGGTAGAACGATCAGCCGCAGGGTGCGACTGTTGAAGACCGGAAACGCTGCGAGATGGAAATCCTGGAACACGAAATTTCTCTCCACGATGAAATGTGCCACGCGGACCGGTCTAGATTGCGGTCCGCGTGGCCTGGGGCGTGGTCAGCAGCATGCTCCTGACCTGACGGCAGCAAAGTTGACGGGGGTGATGGATTACAGGGCGGCCATTCGACGGCGTCGCGACAGCCAATTCCCGCCAACCAGAACCGCGGCACCGGTGAGGAACAAGAGCACAGATTTGGGTTCAGGGACCACTCGCAGGAGCAGGAGTTGGCCACCTTCGACCGTATAGGCATCGCCGGTCGAATAATGTGCCTGGTCCACGAACAGATAGTGTCCTTTCCCAAAAATTGAACTGACATCAATGATCCCCGACGACTCTTCGTCCCGATTGAACGGTGACGTCGCGGCTTGACCGATATCTCCAAATCGCGATTGATCGTGATCCGCGATCATTGTCAACTGCTTGGTGTTGACGTTGTAAATGAACACTTTTCCGTTATGGGCGGCATTCCCCACATCTTCTTGGATCAGGATATTGCCGTATTGATCCATGGTGATGTTGTCCATCATGTTCGGCTGAGTCAAATCGGGATGCAGCGGATCGGTGCTGATGCCGGTCAGCAGGGCTTCGATGCGGCCACCCAGTTCCGGATGCTCCAGATCGTCGAAGTGCATGTGCCAGAGTCGGCTGTTGCCCGCCTGCGTGGCCAAACTCGGGTCGTCGTGTGTATCGAGACGGTCGGTCGTGACAAAGTAGTAATCGTTGGGGCTGTTGGGATCCCACACACCGTCTTCACTTCTTAAGAACGAAGTGCCTTCGCTCAGATTGCTCGAAAGCGTAAAGTGCCCGTCGTAATCGGGTGTCGATGTCCCCAGGGCATTGGCTCGGCTTTCCGCGGTGACTCCATCGACCTTGACGGTGAAGAGTGTCCCGTTGGTCAACCCGGCCTTGTCGATTTCCGTGCCGGTGTCGGTTTTCGTTCCGACGTAGAAGTAGTTCTTGCCGCTGGGTGAGGTGTCATTGCTGGCGGCGACGATCGTCTTATTGCCGGAATTGGGATTCGCGAGGAGGTTTTCCCACGACGCGCCGGTTCCCGAGAATTTCGAAAGCACATAGCTGGTATGTGCCTCTGAGCCCGTCACGATGTTGGCCAGCGCGCGGGACGAAGAGCCCGATTCTTCGCCGTTCATAAAAATCCGCGCCTGGGTCCCCAGGCCGGTATTGGCATTGTAAAAGGCCGAAGTGGCGGGCAGGTCTGCCGAGCAGAATCGGCTGAAGTTCAATGCCGAACCCGTCAGGACAGTCCCGGTATCGGTTTTGACGGTCTGAATCAGATCCTGACCACCGAGCACCTTCAGGGTGTATTTGTCGATGATCCATTCAGAAACGAAAGCGCCGTTGCCACCAGGATTATGCGTTCGTCCCGTGCCCACTCCCGATGCGATTTCATGATTCATCAGGACCGTAAACGTACCATTGCCGTTATCGAACGCTCCCAAACCATCGGGAATGCCGGCCATTTTGTAGCCGCCAGCCGTATCTCCGACCGTCAAGATCGAGGTCGTGGAGTATTTCGCCGGGTTGAGGGGCAGAACATAGGGAGTTGCCGAACTGCTGGGACCTTTATATTGCGCCTCAGCCGTTGTCGCAAAACCGGCCGCAAATACGCACATGGCCACCCATTTCATCCACCGCCGCACATTGCACGTCACCATCGAGTGTTGCTCCTTGAAAAAGTGATTGCCAATCGGGCTTGCCGGCACCTCCGAAGGGTTGCACTGAGCATTGGGGAGTGAACGTACCTTGCGATTTTGAAAGGTTGATGTGGAAAATCTTTTTGTTTCGCATAATTCTTGTGAAGAATTCGCGATGGAGCAGGTCTCGTAAACAAGGCCCTCCCGCCGAGCATGGGCCCCGGGCGCATGGTTTTTGGCGTGCACGAAGGTGGGGGACCGATTGCACACCCGGCCCGTGCGAAAGTCGGATTACAGTTCGCGCCGTCGGCCCATCACAAATGTGGCGCTTGAAGATGTCGCGCGTCCCTCTGGGGGAGCATGTGATGAACGAATTTAGGTCAATTCGAGCGGAAACATCGGTCGGGGCCGTTTGTGATAGGTCAGGTCACGGAAGTCGTGCGTGTGGGTGGCCCGCGCGTCGACGTTAAAGATGCTGCCAGCGAACCGCTCGAACCCCGAGCGGAAGTGGACGGCCGATTTGACCGCGATGTATTTCAATGATTCGCAGTCGATCCCCAGGGTTCGGGCGAAAGCGGGGCCCAGGGGTTGCTCGTGCGCGGTCACGACCACCACATGCACGCCGTCCTGCTCCAGCCAGGCGGATGGGCCCATGTTGCCGGTTAACCCGGCGTACATCGGTCCGTCGTACGTGAAGTCTCCCTGGGACAGGGCCCGTACCGTGGCCCGCATTTTGACCGGTGGTCCCTGAATCGGGTCGGATTTGCCTCCCACCGCCGTGTCGATGACGGCCCCCACCCCGGCAGCGGTGGCTTGAGCGACGACCTCGGGGTCAACGATATACAGCAGCACCGCATCGCGCAGTTTGCGGTTCAGAAACGTCGCCAGAATCTCGACCGAATCGCCCGGAGCGCCGCCCCCCGTGTTGTCGCCATGGTCGGCCAGAATGATCGGATATTTGCCGAGTTTCTCTCCCTGGTCGAGCGCGTCGTCGACCGTCAGGATTCTATGCCGCCAGGTCTCCCGGCGGGTCCAGATCCAGTCCCGCAGTTCGCGGGCCGTGGCCTCTGCCAAGTCCTGGTCTCGATCCGCTACGACCATCACGCTGGCGCCCATATTGGCGACATCAGCCCAGGGGAACCCCGTGGCGATCGATACACACAGGATTCCAGGGCGAGTTTCGACCGCGTGAGCATAATCCATCAACTCCTTCATCGGCGGGTGGGCTGTGATCTGGTTTTCCACTCCCCAGAACATGGGAATCCGCTCAATCGCCATCATGGGCTGAATTTCCCGGTTCAAAATCTTCACGATCAGATCCGCGGCTTCCCGGCCCCGCTCGGCCATATCGACATGCGGATACGTGTCAAAACCAACGATTGCCGAGGCAGCGGCAATGCGGCGGGCACTGTGGTTGCCGTGCAGGTCGAACGTGACGACGATGGGAATCGCTGGGCCGACCACGCCACGCACGCCTTCAATGACGTCGGCATCGGCGTCGTCGATCCCTTCGACCACCATGGCGCCATGCAGATCGAGCAGCACCCCATCGATGCCCCCGGGTTCCCTCTGCGCCTGCTGCAAGCGGTCGAGAAACTCGGACTTCAGCGCTGCGTAATCGGTGGCGGTGATCAAACCGCTGGGATAGGCAAACCCCCACAGCAGGGGCACGAGTTCGTATCCATGTTTGTCGGCACCGTCGATGAATCCGCCCGTGCAGATATTCGAACCCCGGAACCGGTTGATGATCTCTGGGCCGCGAAATAACCCGAACCCGTCGGCGAAATCTGCGACGGTGGTTCGCGTGTGGGCGAAGGTGCTCGTTTCATGAGAGATTCCGCCGATCGCAATACGCATGTTCGGTGACCTTTCAGTGCCGTGTCATTCGGGTGATTTCGAGAGCGATAGTTCCGGACTCGGTTACTGCTGTACAACCATTGCCTGAATTGCTGGTTGCAGGTCTGACGACGGCCCCCCTTGAACGCGAAGAACTACATTCGCCCCAGGTGTTTGCCACGGACCATCGCCGGTGGTCGGGCGTGAGCCCGTCCGGTGAGCGTCCGCTCGGCGTCTTCCGGACAGTGTTCGCGTAACCAGGTGCGCAGCGGGACGTCGCCATCGTGTGGGTCGTAGCTCCCGTTGGCCGACAAGCCGTCACCCAGAATTTGCCGACGAATGGGGTCTAATTGGGGGTACAGGTGCCTGACGGTCATGGCGTCTTTGGGGCGCAGCCAGCGGTAGCTGTAGCCATACCAGACCACTTTCCGCGACTGGTTCCAGAGATTGGGACTGCGGGAATGCCAGATCCGCCGGTCGATAATTACCGCTGTGCCCGCCGGCACACAAAGGGGTTCGGCGCCGTCCGGATTCGAAACACCATCCTGGGGGCAGTCGATTTCATCCCACAGTTGCGAACCGGGCACAATCAGCGTGTTACCTCGGTCAGGTTCACTGGCATCGGTCAGATAGTAACCGATTTTGATCGAGAGTCGTGGCCGTGGACTGGTTTCGATTTCGTCGTTGACCCGCATGCTGTCCTGATGCCAGGCGACTCTCCAGGTCAGGGCGGCTTCGTCGGCCGGAGGTGTTACGTCGATGTGTGAATGGTAGAGATACGTATTCCAGCCCAGGATGCCCCAGATTTTCGGATAGGTCGTGGGGCAATCGATGAGATCGACGAGCGCCGGGTCTTCGTGTACGATGTCCGGAAACGACATCAGTTTGGTGCGAGTTGCGTCGGTCCGTTCGCGGGCATCGACTCGATCAACCGCCGCGATCAGTTTTTGATTGAACTCGGACGTGAGTGCATTCTTGATGACCAGGTAGCCGTTGGTGTTGAAGAACTCGCGCTCGGCGTCAGTCAACCGATGATTCAAACAGGACGGATGCATTTACGATTCCGAGCATGCGGATTTGCAATTTGGACACAACGGCGTACTCGATTATGTCGGACACCAACAGGCTTGTCGACCAACCGGCTGACTGTCCTGAATCGTTCAGCGGTCGGCTGCGAAAGATCTGCTTTGCGTGCCCTCTGCGGAACGTTTTGCGGCCGTAGTATGATCGGCGGATTGGGAATCGAAGTCGGGAGGGCCTGTGTGATGCCGCGTGATTTTGCGCAACTGAGTAAATTTCTCTCCAAGTATCTGCGGCACGCGCCCCATGAACTGGGGTTAACGTTGCAGGCCGGTGGCTGGGTGTCGGTGGACGATTTACTGGCCAGCAGTGCCAAAATCGGGTTTCCGATAACGTATGATGACTTGGCCACTTGCGTGGAAACCAACGACAAGCAACGGTTCGCTTTCGATGACACGGGAGATTTGATCCGCGCCAATCAAGGGCACAGCGTGACGGTTGACTTGCAGTTGGAAGAGCAACCACCACCCCTTGAGTTGTTTCACGGAACCGTGGCCCGGTTCCTCGACGCCATCTTTGCCGAGGGCTTGAAGAAGGGACGTCGGCACCACGTGCACCTCTCGCGAGATGAAGCGACCGCGCGAAAAGTCGGAGCGCGCCGCGGTGTTCCAATCATCCTGCAGGTGGACTCTGGGGCGATGTCGGCCGCGGGCTTCCGGTTCTTTCAATCAGCCAACGGCGTCTGGCTGACCGATGTGGTGCCCGCCGAGTACTTGTCTCGGCTGGAGTAACGCACTGCTGGGCTGGTCTGGCACGCGGCGCCAGCAACGGCCGTGTCAGTCCGCCTTGATCGCCAGGACGGCGTCGAGGGGCGATTCCGTCGTGCGGCCAGCGACTTGAGCGAAGCCGGCCTGTGTGAGCAGAGAGGTGTACTGCGGCAGCGTGCGTTCTTTTCCTTCGGTGCACGTCAGCATGTTCAGATTCTGCATTTGCGCCCAAACGGGGCCGCTGCGATCGTCACGCAACAGTTTTTCCGCCAATAGAATGCCACCCCCAACTGGCAGCGCGGAATGGATCCGTCGAAATAGTTTCAGGATCTTTTCTTCGGTCCAGTCGTGGACGATACGGCCCAGGGCAAACAGATCGGCTGTCGGCAGCGGATCAGCGAAGAAATCTCCACCGCACACCGCGACACGTGCGGCGACATCGGTTGTTTCGGTCATTTCCTTCGCCAATGGGACGGCTTCAGGAAGGTCGAAGACGATCGACTGCATGTGGGGGTATCTGCGGCAGGCGGCGACCGCCAGGTGTCCGGTGGCCCCACCCAGATCGACCAGCGTACGAAATCGACTTAAGTCGAACGCCGAAACCACATGGGGTGAACTAATGATCCCGAAACCATGCATTCCCATCAGGAATTCACGCTTACTGCGTTCATCACGGAAAAAATGGGAAAAGATGGGCCCGTCCCAGCCATATTCCTGTTTCCAGCGATGGGTCCCTTCGCGGACGGCGTCTTCGAGGTGTTCCCACAATTTCCACATCACCGTGTTGCTGTAATTCAGATAGCCTGTCAGGCGATGCGGGCTGGCCTCGCACAAATAGGCAGCCGACAAGGGCGTGTTCTCGTAACGGACGGTTTCCAGTGCCGAGACCGACTGCGTTGTGGGTGTCGCGTCCGGCGGGACCGAGCGTGTGAGCAGGCTTAAGCCTGCGCACGCGTCGAGCAGACGCTCGAGCGCATCGGCGTTGGCCTCCAGTTCCCGGGCCAGGGTTCCCAGTGTTTTCGGACCTGAGCTCAGGGCGTCAAACACTCCCAGCGAGACGGCGGCAAACATCGTCTTCGAGCGTCGGAAGGCGGTCAGCAGTTCCAGCACGGGGGCGGCATCGGGGGGCAGTGCAGAGTTCGTCACGGTGGTGTTTTCCTGGACCAATTCAGTCTCGCTTCATGAGCCGTTAGAATAGGCCGATTCTCGCGGCAACACAAATGGAGCGATGATGCGACTGAAATTCAAAGTCCAGCGACTGGTGGCGGTCCTCAACTGGGCCGCCGTGATTTTGGCAACGTATCCCGCACTGGCAGCCGAAGAGCCGGTTGACCTTGGCCAGGTGAAAGAAACGCACCTGATGATTCCCATGCGGGATGGCAAACGTCTCTCGGCCTATCTCTATCTGCCGCCGGGTGACGGGCCCTGGCCCGTGCTGTATGAACAGCGCTACGCCGACTTGCGTGGGGCCGCCACTCGCAAATCGTACGCCCGTCTGGCCGAAGCCGGGTTCGCCGTCGTGGGCGAGAACTTCCGCGGCGCATATCAGTCGGAAGGCACCTGGGTGGGCTATCGCGCGCTGGGCTGGGGAGAGTTACAGGACGGCTACGACACCGTCGAGTGGCTGGCCCGGCAACCCTGGTCCACGGGGAAAATCGGCACCTTTGGCAGTTCGCAGGCCGGATATGCCCAGAACTTTCTGGCGATCACCCGGCCGCCGCATCTCGTGGCTCAATACATGATCGACACCGGTCTGAGTCTGTACCAGGAAGGCTATCGGATTGGTGGCACGACCCGTCCCGAACGGTTCAAAGGGATGGATGCCGTCTGCCGTGACCCGCGCGACAACCGGGCCCTGCTGGCGGAATGGTTCCAGCACCCGACTTACGATGACTACTGGGCCCAGGAAGATTGCAGCCGGTTTTTTGACAAAATGGATGTCCCCTGTTTCACCATCGGCAGTTGGTACGACTTTATGTGCCAGGGATCGGTGGACAGTTACGTGGGCCGGCAGCATCGCGGCGGTCCCCACTCTCGCGGCAAACAACAACTGTTGATCGGTCCGTGGCTGCACGGCGGCCTCGGCGGGAAGAATGCTAACAAGGTGGGAGATCTGACCTATCCCGAAAACGCTCGTTTCGACGGCGAGCAGCATCTCGTCAAGTGGTTCAACCATTACCTGAAGGGAGCCGACAATGGGGTCGATCGAGACCCCGCCGTGCGCTATTACGTCATGGGGGCGGTCGGGGAGGAGGGGGCTCCCGGCAACGTTTGGC
>JAFEBR010001076.1 GCA_018242565.1 Planctomycetota bacterium
CATTGAACGCGAACGGTTCGGCAGCATTGTCGGGTTTGTGGAGAAAGAGCCTTCTGTTTTTCCCATGACGCGCCAGGGAGCCATCAACGATATCGGCAGCGAAGAGATCGTCGAGACCCTGATGTCATCCGGGGGGGCGATTGAGGTTGAGGCCAAACTGGAAACCGACTTGTCTCCCGAGTCGATTTCCGGTTTCAAATGGACATCCCGCGGTCCTGATCAGAAATTCAGCGCCGGCACGACGACGACCGTACGTGTCATCGTCGAACAGCGTCGACCGATCACGTATGTCATCCCCATGCTGAAAGCCTGGATTTTCGGCGGGAAGGACGACAGTGCTCCGCAAATCTAAGCCGCCTGTCGTACGGACCCCGAATATTCTGCAGATGGAGGCAGTCGAGTGCGGTGCCGCGGCGCTGGCAATCGTGCTGGCCCATTACGGCCGGTTCATTCCCCTGCCCCAGTTGCGACAGGAATGCGGGGTCTCGCGCGACGGCAGCAAGGCGTCGAATGTCGTCCGCGCGGCACAGCGGAACGGCATGAAGGCCAAAGGTGTCAGCAAGAAAATCGATCGCCTGGAAACTCTGACGTTTCCGTGCATTATCTTCTGGCAATTCAATCACTTCGTCGTGCTCGAAGGCATTCGTGGCGACGTGGTGTACTTGAATGATCCCGCCATGGGACACCGTCGGCTGTCGCTGAAGGAATTCACCAGCGGGTTCACCGGCATCGTGTTGACGATGGAACCCGAAGAATCGTTTCAGAAATGCGGCCGGATGCCCAGTCCCTTGCCCGGACTCTGGACGCGTTTGCGTGGCAACCTGACGGGCGTTCTGTTCATGGTGCTGGCGGGGTTGCTGCTGATCATTCCCGGGCTGGCACTTCCCGCAATGACCAAGATCTTTCTCAACGATGTCATCACCGCTGGTCGGACCGATTGGATGCGTCCACTCATCGCGGCCATGCTGGGAACAGCCATTCTGCAACTGCTGCTCATCGGCTCGCAGAACTACTTTCTACGCCGCATCCAGATCAGTCTCGCAGCCCGACTCACGAGTCAGTACTTCCAACATCTGCTGAAACTGCCGATTGCCTTTTACAGCCAGCGATTCGCCGGCGATATCGTGAGCCGCAATGGACTGAACTCCAAGATCGCCCGCGTTTTGACCGGAGAACTGGCGACAACCCTGGTGCAACTGGCCACGATGGCAGTCTACGGCGTTATCATCGTGTGTTATGACGTCAAGCTGGCCGTGGTGGGAGTGGCGTCGGCGGTTTTCAGCCTGTTCCTGCTGCGGACGGTTTCACAATCTCGAGTCGAAGCCAACCTGCGACTGGCCAAAGAACAAGGCATGGCCTACTCCACAGCCATTGCAGGACTCCAGGGAATGGAGACGCTGAAGGCGTCGAATATGGAAGATGGCTTCTTCTATCGCTGGTCCGGGTACTTCACCAACGCGACCAATTCGAGCCAGCAGATGTCGCGGACCACGCAATTCATGACCGCGCCGGCCTTGTTTTCCAATACATTGACCAGTGTGTTGATCCTGATCATCGGCAGTCAGGACGTCATGAGCGGAGAAATGTCGATCGGCGATCTCGTGGCGTTTCAAGGTTTGATGGGCAATTTCCTGGCCCCCATCGCGACCGTCATGGGCTTGGGAAACGTCATCCAGGAACTTCACGGAGACGTCTTACGACTCGACGATGTGCTGCAGAACCCTGTGACACAGCCGATGGAACCCGCGCCGTCAACAGACTTCACATCGTACGAGTCCCGCGGCATCGTCCGAACCAGTGGTCGCCTGGAATTACGCGGCATCACGTTTGGTTACAGCCCTTTCGACCAACCTTTGCTGCAGGATTTCAGCCTGACCGTTGCCCCCGGGCAACGGGTCGCTCTGGTGGGGGGGAGCGGTTCGGGCAAATCGACGGTGGCCAAAATCGTCACGGGGCTGTACCACGCCTGGGAAGGCGAGATCCTGCTGGATGGGCAACCGGTTTCATCGCTCCCTCCCGAGGTCGTCCACAATTCACTGGCGATGGTCGAACAAGAGATCTTCTTATTTGAAGGCACGGTTCGCGAAAACCTGACCCTGTGGGACAAGACCGTCCCGATCGAATCGCTGGAGGCGGCCTGTCGCGACGCGGCGATCCTCGAAGAAGTTCGCAAGTTACCCGGAGGATTGGATGCGCGACTTGCCGAAGGCGGCGGAAATCTCAGTGGCGGCCAACGTCAACGCCTCGAGATCGCCAGGGCTCTGGTCAATAACCCCTCGATTCTCGTGCTGGATGAAGCAACCAGTGCGCTCGACACAGAGACCGAGCAGATTGTCGATGAAAACCTGCGACGCCGCGGTTGCACCTGCCTGATCGTCGCTCATCGCCTGAGCACGATTCGAGACTGTAACGAAATCATCGTGATGGAACGTGGCCAAGTCGTCGAACGAGGGACACATGAAGAATTATGGGCCCGAGGCGGTGCTTACGCGGCGCTCTTGTCACACGCACCAGACTCATAACGGCCATTGATCCCGAATCGAGAACATGTCAGACAGTCGTGACGTGAGTTCCAGCGAGTCAGCCGAAGTGCTCCACCATGTCCGTGGCAGCACATCGCTCGTACTGCGCGATGCGACGAAGGGATGGATCGTCGCTTCGGGGTCAGTCGCCGTTTTCGGGGTGAATCTCGACGGAGGCACTCCCGTCGGGGCCCGGCGACATCTTTTCAGCTGTGCTGCCGGAGAAGGCCTGTTCACCGGCGAGGAAAGTCGAGACGACAGCCAGGGCCTGATGCTCGTCGGACTGGGAGACGCCGTTGTCCGCGAGGTCTCATTGCCTGACTGGATCCGCGAGACTCCAGCCGATTTCGCTGCTCAATTGAATGCCTGGGCGAGCCGGCTAGCCGAAGTTTTGCGATCAGGGAGCAGCAGCATCCATACGGATCCATACGGAGCGGGCCTTGTCCGGTTGGAAGCCGGGCAAGGCGCTCGTTCGGCTGTTCAGGAATTGGTCTGGTTCCGAGTGATTTCGGGAGCCGTGAGTGTCCCCGGAGCACCGGGCCGTGAGTTGACCGCCGCGGATCAGTGGCTCCCACTCAATGATCATTTCCCGTTACAGGCGCTTGTTGCCAGCGAACTCGAATTCACCCGTTTTGACCACGTTCACGAATTCCCTCTGGTTTCCCGGGGCATTCAACGGCTGCAGAGTCTGTGTTTTCACGCCCTTTCGGCCCGGCAAGCGGCCGAGGACCAGCGCGAGGCGCGCCGTCTGCAGGAAAGCCGTCGCCTGCTGGCCGTCGATACGACCGATGCGATTCGGGGCCTAACTCGCATCCTGGCGGCGGAAGACACGGCTCCTCTCCGGGACACCCCGTTGCTGACCGCAGTGGCGGCATTGGAACCGCACCTGGGATTCAGCTTCTCCGCGTGCGCTCCGGGAGCAACCGATGCAGCACAGTTTTCAACCATTGACATGATTGCGTCGCGGTCGCGCGTCCGAATGCGCACGATCACATTATCAGCAGGTTGGTGGTTGCGCGACGGTGGGCCGCTTCTCGGATATCGCGGTGAAGACCGTCACCCGGTCGCCCTGTTTCGCCAGACACGGTGGCTCGGCTTACTGGGGTGGTACATGCTGTTCGATCCGGTTGAACAGCAGACAATGCGAGTGACACCAGACATTGCTGCATCGATTGCCAGCGATGCGGTCACGTTCATCCGTCCCTTACCGGACCGGGGTACCAGTTCACTTTCAGCGCTGGTGCAGTTCACGCTGTGGCGTCACTGGCGCGACGGCCTGCTGCTGGTGCTCGTGGCGGCCCTGGCGGCGATTCTGGGAATGTTGCAACCCATTGCCACCCAACACCTGATTGACCAGGCGATTCCAGAAGGCGATCGGCGGTCGCTGGCCGACATGGCTGTGGCCTTGATGGTCATGGCCGTGGGAGGCACAGCACTCTCTTTGTCACAGGGCCTGATTTCACTGCGCCTGACGACGCTGGCCTCAACCGGTTTACAGACCGCCGTATTCGACCGACTGTTAAGATTGCCTCAGAGCTTTTTCCGCAGATTTTCGACCGGCGATCTGGCCAATCGCGCCATGATGGTGACGGAAATCGGATCGCAGTTGAACGGGGCCGCCTTGACGGCTTTGCTTTCAGGCCTGATGTCACTGGTTAATCTCTGGCTGTGTTACCAGTACAGCCCGCAATTGGCCTGGATCGCCGTCCTGGCGGCGTTTTTGTCCGCAGTGTTTGCGACGGGGTTTTCGCTCTCGATCCGTCAAAAGGCGTTGCGACTCGGGCGACTGACTGGCGTCCAGGATGGACTTTCGGTGCAGTTGGTCAGTGGAATTTCGAAACTGCGGGTCAGCGGCGCAGAACAGCGGGCCTTCAACTTCTGGAGTCGGCGGTACTCTGAACAATTGGAGTTGACCGATGATGTCCAGAGAATGACCAACATGTCGACGCTGCTGAACCAGGCAGTGCAATCGGTGGCCGTGGCGTTTCTGTTCTTCCAGGCCGCCGGCAGTCTTTCGAGTGGAATCTCTGCCACCTCGGTCGGAGTTTCCGCGGCACTGACGATGGGAACCTTTCTGGCATTTTTCAGCGCGTTTCACTCGGTCATTCACGGTGTCGTCGGATTTACAGGCAAACTGGTCGACATCATGGACAGTTGGGCCAAACGCGACATGATCACCCCCCTGCTGGAGGCCGAACCGGAAAACCTGGAAGGAAGTATCAATCCGGGTACGCTGGCGGGCCACGTGCAACTCGATCGGGTCGTGTTCCGCTATCAACCGGAAGCCCCACTCATCCTGAATGGAGTGTCTTTGGAAATCCGGCCGGGAGAATTCGCAGCCATTGTCGGCCCCTCCGGTTGCGGCAAGTCGACGATCTTCAGACTCCTGCTGGGCTTCGACACACCGGAATCGGGAAAGATCTATTTCGATGATCAGGATCTGGCCACACTCGATAAAACCGCCGTTCGACGGCAATTGGGGGTGGTCATGCAGTCGGGCCGCATCAATGCCGGTTCCATTTTCGATGCCATCGCCATTGGAGGCCGGGTGACACTCGAGCAGGCCTGGGAGGCTGCCCGTGATGCCGGCTTTGAAGCGGACCTCAAAGCGATGCCGATGGGGATGCACACCGTGGTGCCCGAAGGCGCCTCCACTCTTTCGGGGGGACAACGACAGCGACTGCTGATCGCGCGGGCCCTGGTCCGGAATCCGCGGGTGTTGATGTTCGATGAAGCGACGAGCGCCCTCGACAACCAGACTCAAGAGATCGTCAGCGCCAGTCTACGCCGACGCCGTGTGACCCGCATTGTCATCGCGCATCGTTTAAGCACGATTCGCGATGCCGATCGCATCTTCGTGCTGGAAGGCGGAACGGTCCGACAATCTGGCACATTTGACGATCTCATGGAAGAAGAAGGGCTGTTTCGCCGACTGGCATCCCGGCAGATGATCTGAACTTGGGCCCCTTCGACCGAAGCGATCGGGAACCTGGCCAATTTCCCGGTCGCAGCGTCCAGAACCTCGCGATACTCGACTCGGAATGGTATCGATCAGGCCGGTCGACGCTTAGAAAAGCTGGCTTATTGACTGACCGCCCGCAGGCGATTGACGGTGGCCGTGCAGACTTCCTGCAACAGCATGGTCTCTGTGCCGAAAGACACAAACCGCATGCCTGCCTGCATCCAGCGAGACACGATGTCAAATCGTCCGCTGATGATTCCAACGGCTACGTTGTGTTTGTGTGCCGCTGCCAGGACTCGGTTCATCGACTCCACCATTGCCGGGTGGTCCAATTCACCCGGCACCCCCAGATCGACCGACAGATCCATGCAGCCCATGCAGGCAACATCCACTCCCGGCACGGCCAGCATCTCTTCGACATTCTCGACCGCTTCGCGGCGTTCGATTTGAATGACACACAGGTTCTCGGAATTCCCGGCCTCGACGAATTCCTGGGCGGTGACCCGCGTCCCTTCGGTCTGCGCAAAAGTGTCGGCGAACCCCCGCACGCCAAACGGCGGAAACTTCATCCAGGAGACGATCTCGCGAACTTCAGCGGCCGTATTCACGCGCGGAATGATGATTCCCTGTGCTCCGACATCCAGCGTTCGCGCGACCAACGGATATTCCGCCTGGGTCACGCGCACAATCGGTACAATTCCCGTTGCGCGAGCCATGGCCACCAGGTCGGATACGGTCTCAAATCCCAGCGGTGAATGCTCGGTGTCGATGAACACGAAGTCGAAGCCGCCAGCCGCGAACAATCGCGGGATGTCGGTACTGCGAATGCGAGAGATCTCGCTGCCAATCACCGTTTTCCCAGACGCCAACGCGTGTTTCACGGGGTTACTGCGCATGACTCGAGACGCTCCTCTCACCAGGTCCATTCAGACGAAACGCGGCGGTCAAATCGACACGTGCTGACAAACAGACGGTCAGTCCACGCTGAGCACTCGCTGCCCACGCCCGGCCAGATCAGAACCCATCGCCCCCTCCGAAACTCGGCATCTGGGCATCGGGTCCGACATAATCCTCGAACTGCATATGTTTCTTCTGGAACGACATCCGCACCAACCCGGTCGGACCGTTACGGTGCTTTGCAACAATAATCTCGGCTTCACCTGGATGGTCCGCCGGGTCGTACTGCTCGGGGCGATGCAGAAAGAGCACAATGTCGGCATCCTGCTCGATCGCACCGGATTCGCGGAGGTCGGCCAGTTTCGGGCGTTTGTCTTCGCGTAATTCGACACCGCGATTCAACTGTGCTAACGCCACAACCGGGACCTGCAACTCCTTCGCCAGAAACTTCAAGCGTCGCGTGATTTGCGCAATCTGCTGTTCGCGCGGAGCGCGTTTATCCTCGGGTTCAATCAACTGCAGATAGTCGATGATGATGATGCGAATGTCACTTTTACGCTTCAACCGGCGACAAATGGCACCAATCTGGGCCATGTTCCGGCCAGGCTGGTCATCGATGAAGATGGGGAGTTCGCTCAACTCATGCGATACGCGCAATAACTTGTCGCGCTCGTCCTCATCGAGTTCGCCTTTCCGGAGCTTGTGCATGTCGAGTCGGCCGCGGATGCACAGCAGACGTTCGGCCAATTCGAAACTCGATTGCTCCAGGCTGAACAAGACCACCCCGGCCTGCGAACGGTCGGCCATGGCCTCGGTCAAATTCAAAACGAAAGCCGTTTTCCCCATACTGGGGCGAGCAGCCAGGATCACCAGTTCCGCCGG
>JAFEBR010001077.1 GCA_018242565.1 Planctomycetota bacterium
ACATCCAGATGTTCGTGGAAAACCCGGCAAAAAAGGCAGAGAACGCGTACAGCAGAATACTCCAGGTCAACACAAAGCGTCGTCCGAGCCGGTCCGTTAAATATCCGCCGTACAGACCGCAGATCCCGCCGACGAAAGCCGGGATGTAAAACAATCGGCTTAACCAGGTTTGAAACAATTCGCTGCCGGGGGTCGCTCCAGGCACCAGTTCCAACAGCGCCGGCCGCAGAATCAGCGGCAGCATCAATAACTCGTAGATGTCGAACGCAAACCCAATCGCGGCGATCACGCAGATCAGCCACTGAACCGTAGTCAGACGAGGGGCAGAACCGTTCGGCGAGAGTTCAGACATTTTGCAATCCGAGGAGGGAACGAGGAGCCGGCGAAGCGGCTGCGGGGCGTTATTTTCGTCGGTTTTCGACGAGTCCACTCTAATAAGAGGCCTGACGGTTTGCCAGCGAGTTCGGCCACCCGCGCGACGACGCCAATCGCTCCCCCAACACGCCCCACTCCGACCTCGAAACAATCACCGTTGGTGCACCAACTCCCCTCCCCGAACGGCAAAGCCCGCCCGAAAGACCGAGACGCGCCAACACAGCCGCGCGGCGAATGTTGGCATGCAGGTAACCAGTCGGACGATTGTGTATAACCAAGTCCGAACTGCATGCCCCAGGACCTTGGTGAAAGGACTTTTTCCATGACGCGAGTTTCGGTGCTCAAAGCTGTTCTGCTGCTCTCGGGAATTTGGATGGCCACCGTGAGCCCCATGTTCGGTGCCGATCGTGACCCGGAGTTGATTCGCCGTGAGAATGCCCGGCCCGGGTCGAAAGACTGGCAACTCACACGCGTGGCCCTCAAAAGCAATTCCGGCTGTCGGGCGGATTACATCGAAGGTTATTGCTCGCGTCAGAGCGTTGCGACTGGTGAAAAAATCGACATCATGGTGTCGACGAATCCGGCGTCGAAGTTCCAGATCGAGATCTTTCGGACAGGCTATTACGGCGGTCGCGGCGCTCGGCACATGACAACCTTGGGGCCTTTCGAAGGGGTTACGCAACCCGATCCCGAAATCGGCGAAAAGAACCTGCACGAATGCCGCTGGAAAGCCACCACCACACTGGAAATCCCCGCCGACTGGCCCAGCGGGGTGTATCTCGGCCGTTTGACGTGCCTGCCACCGGATGACAACCACGCCCCCTGGCAAAGCTACGTCATTTTCATCGTCAAGGACGATCGCCCCGCCGACATCCTGTTCCAATGTTCCGACAATACCTGGAACGCGTACAACGAGTGGCCCAGCAAGTACTCTGTTTACACGCACCCGAAAGGCAATCAGGGGCCGTGGGCCGACGTGAGTTTTGACCGTCCGTACGGCCGGTACGCCCAGTTCAACAGCGTCGTGAACGATCCCCTGTCGGTCGGTGCTGGCGAGTTCATTTCGTTCGAATTCCCGCTCAGTTACTTCCTCGAACAGCATGGCTACGACGTCAGTTATGTCTCCAACAGCGACATGGTGACCCCCGAACGGGGGCTCAAATGCAAAACCTTTATCAGCGTCGGGCACGACGAGTATTGGGACCGCCGGCAGTTTGACAGTGTGGTCAAGATGCGTGACGCCGGCGTCAATCTGTTGTTCCTCTCGGGAAACTCCGTCTGCTGGGTCACGCCGTTGCGCGCCGGTTTCGATGGCAGACCGGCACGCATCATGTTTCGGGGTGGCCCTTACGGCGCCAATAACAAGTACGCCGTCGATCGCGAACAGGATAATGGCCCCTTCCCCGAGCGCGGCCCCGACGAAGGTTATCTGATCGGGGCCCGCAACGTCGAACCGGTCAATGGAGGAGCCGACTGGGTGGTCACCAAACCGGACCACTGGATTTTTGCGGGAACCGGCGTTAAAGCGGGTGAACGGATTCCGGGGTTGGTCGGCTGGGAATACCACGGCGATCCGGCCACCGACATTCCGGGCCTGGAAATCGTCGGTACCGGCACAGCGCTGGTGGGGGGAGTTAAGCCCCAGCGGTGGACGGCCACGATTTACCCCGGGCCGAAGGGAAACTTCGTGTTCAATGCGTCCACCATCTTTTGGGCGCAGGGTTTGAGCCATCCACCGGGACACACCCTGCCCTGGTCACATTGGACTCGTCCCCATGGACCGGATGAGCGCGTGCAACAAATCACGCACAACCTGCTGAAAAAAGCCACGGGCAAGTAGCCTGCCCACCAAGCTTCCCGGCAGACCACAAACATTCGCCCGCGTGGCACTTACGTCGACGCACGCGGGTTGATTCCGGCACTTTGGCAGAGATCAGCCGGAACATTTCTTCGAAAACGCAAGAATTTCCTGTCAACCTTTCTTCGGTTCGGTCAATGAACAAGGGAGGAGGCATGTCGACCGTATTGGAATCACTCGCAGCCCAGCATCGACCGATGCTGCTCTGCTATGCGCGCACACTGCTGAGAGGCGATGAGCATCAGGCCGAAGATATCGTGCAGGAGTGTTTTCTGACCGCGCAGCGGCGCTTCGACGATTTTCGCGAGGGAACCGATTTTGGTCGCTGGCTGCGGGGTATCGCCCGCCACAAAATCCAGGAGCGACAGCGGCAGGCGACTCGTCGCCCCGTCGTGGTCGACAGTCGCGTGATTGAAGGCCTCGACGAAGTGTTCGCATTGTTCGATTCCAGCGCCACAACCACCGAACCGTGGCGCGACAGATTGCTGCGATTGCTTGAGAGCTGTCTGAGCAAACTGCCCGCCGGGATGCGGGATGTGATGGACGGCGTGTATCGCCGTGGCCTGACGCTCGGACAGGCCGCGCAACAATTCGAATCCACACCGGCGGCGATCGCCCAGCGAGTCAGCCGTGCCCGAGGTCTCATCCGCGAATGTGTACAACGCCAGCAGACGGAGGACGCATGAACGACATGCCCCCAGACGACCTGCTGGGCAATCCCAGTGGCGATGACGAATCGTATCGCGAATATGGGCGGCAACTGGCCCTCGATGCCCTGCTGCGAGCGGCGCTGCAAACCCCGGCGGCGATCCAGCCAGCACCGGTGCCGACGCCTGCCCGGCACCGCAGACGGTACGTCGAATGGTGCGTGTACGCGGCCGCATTGTCCGTACTGGCCTGGCTGCTCCCCTGGCAGGAGATGCTGCGAGACAACAACCCCCCGCCTGCTGAGGTCGCGACACATACACCTGCAGAGCCGCCCATTGAACTGCCACCTGAGCCACCGCGTGCCACGCCTCGTGAAATGCCACCACAACCTCCAGGTGAATCGCCCCCTGAACCACCGCCTGTGATGCGGTCATTCCCGCCATCCCCGGCACGGGTTGATCCAGAGCCAAAACTGGTCGGCTGGACGATTGCCCCAGGACCGGATGCGGTCTATCGCATCACCGGGCCGTCGCAAATCGAAGTTCAACAAGGGGATGTCAGCCTGACGGCGATTCCGGGTGACAGCCCTCCACCACTGAATGTCAAGACTCCTGCGGGAACGGTAACCACCGAGCAACCGGCTGAATTCCTGATCGGAGTTGCCCCATCACTTCGTCTCAATCGAACGGAACCCATCATGCGAAACTCGTACACTCACATTCTCGTTCTCGCGGGGGTGGTCTCACTGACGACCTCAGCAGGAACCCAATCAGCCACGTCCGGACAGATTCTCGCGGCCGAACCACAGCAACAGCCAACCAAACTGGCGGTCGCGTCGAGCAATGGGTTCGGATTTCATCTCTATGAAGATCTGGCGCGACGACGACCGGGGAAGAACCTGTTCTTTTCTCCGTACTCGATCGCCGTGGCGTTGACGATGACCGCGGAAGGGGCTCGAGGAGAGACGGCCGAACAAATGGCCCGGGTTCTGCAGGTGGCCGAATCGGCCCGGCGCACTGGCCCCGATGCACAAGCCTGGCCGTTCGACCTCACCTCGATCCACGCCGGTCATGCCGCCTTGAGCCAGCACTGGAATCGCGACAAAGCCAAAGACTCGGCGGTCCATCAGCAAATCGCGACGCTGCGAAAGGAACTGGCCGCCGCCAACAATGTCGCAGCCAGCCTGGAAAAAGCCCGGAAGTTTGAAGAAGCCTTCAAAGCCAGCCGCAAAGCCCAAGACATCGCCGATCGTCTGAACGGACTGCTGGGAAAAGTCGATCAGTTCGAATTGCGCGTGGCCAATTCGCTGTGGGGCGAAAAGACCTATCCATTCCAGCCGGACTATATTCAGACGATCGGACGATTCTATCGGTCTGGCGGGGTCTTTCCGGTCGATTTTCGTAACCAGTACGAAGTGGCACGCCAGCAGATCAATCACTGGGTGGCCGAACAAACTAACCAGATGATTCCCGAACTGATCACCAAGCAGGCGATTTCTCCCGAAGATGCCCGCTATCTGCGGTTGATTCTGGCCAACGCCATTTACTTCAAAGGACAGTGGGCCACCGTTTTTTCACCGAAAGCGACGCGAGAAGCAGAGTTCTGGCTGGCAGACGGGGGGAAGACACGCGTTCCATTGATGCACCATGGAGAGCTTCCCGCCGCGTATGCCGCCTTTACTTCTGACGGCAAGTTGTTCAAGACTCCAGACATGACGAAAGACGAACCAGGCGAAGCGCTGTACCCGGCCGATGATGGTTTTCAGATGCTGGAACTCCCTTACAACGGGGGTGAGTTGTCGATGGTGCTGCTGACGCCGAGATCGGCCGGCGGGTTGGAGCAGGTCGAGAAACACCTGACGG
>JAFEBR010001078.1 GCA_018242565.1 Planctomycetota bacterium
AAAACCCGACGTGTTTTTTACGTCGATCAAGGCGCTGCCCGAAAAACACCAGTCGTCGTATCGCTGAGGATACAAGGCAATGGGCAGTTCGCGCCAATGGAACAAATCCGGGCTGACGGCATGGCCCCAGTGCATGTTGCCCCAGCCCCAGCCAAACGGATTGTGCTGGTAGAAGAGGTGCCATTGTCCCCCCGCGTAGACCAGGCCATTCGGGTCGTTGAGCCAGCCCCTCCGTGAGGTGAAATGAAACTGAGGCCGTGCTGGTTCAGAGTACAGGCCAGATACGGCCGGAACGTCATCCGCCTGGCGCAGTCCATCGAGCGCCCGAGAACCCAACGGCAGTCGGTCGGCCTCGATCGTCAGCGTCTGGCCGCGAAATGCGGTGACATCGCAAAACGCCTGAAAATCGGGTTCGGCTTCGGCTAATTCGATGTCGAATTCGCGTACCGTCTGGCCTGCCACATTGAGTTTCAGCCGGACTTTGCGGGCACCGGTTTTCACGGGGAGATGCAAATAGGACTGGTTGATGGGCAACTCCCGGCGGGCCGATTCATAACCCTGAGGGCGATCACTCTGGAGAATCTGGTCGACGTTGATGTGTCCCCAGCCCCCCTTGCGATCATCAACGATTTGAATGACCGCGGTTCGGCCTTCCAGTTCCGACACGTTCCAGGAATCCCAATCGAGTCGTTCGGTTCCCCCGGCAGAACCATTGGGACCGGTGGCCGAGCGGACAACCTGCCCGGCTACGAGCAGGTTGATGCAGACCAGCCCGGGATGCCGACCGCCGCCAATCAGAAAATTGATGTGGCGACGCTCAATCCGAAATTCGGGTGAGGTCAATTTTCCGGTGGCATCATCGCCCCCCAGAAAGCTGTTCACCAGGCCGCGCCCCTGAAACCCATCGACGGGCATCTGCCCCGGCAATGTTCCGCGGGCCGGACGCATTCCGAAAGCCGTGCCCTCGACCTTCCAGGTTCCGTAATCGTCCCCTTCGAAATCGGCAATCACGATGTCCGCGCGATCGGCGGCGAACAAAAGCGTCGGAACCAGCAGGCACAGGCCCAACAGGGCAGGAACACAGATTTTCATGCGAGCACACATGTCGAATTTAGAGAACCAGACAACGGTGCCGGATGACCGCTCACCGCGCAGGCATTGTGGAGAGAGGCAACTGGAAATGTCCAGCGATCCCAGTAGAATCACGGCGAAGTGCGAGTGGCCGGTGTGTGCGGTTTCGAAAATCGTGGCGTTTCGAGATTAGAGAATTCTCTTATGGCCCGTTGTGAACGTGGTTACCTGTGCGATGTGTGCGGCCAGGAAGTCGCGGAATTGCGAGACAGTGATCTGTATTTGAGCTACATCGTCGGCCAGATTGATTCACGTTCGCTGCTGGCCCGGCCAGAACGGCACATTCGGTGCAATCCCGTGCAGGCGCAGTTCATCGTCGACGATCAGTTTCCGGCCGTCGTCGTGACGGGGTCGTTTGCCAAATCGGCGCTCGCCCCTGAGTATGTGACTCAGCAGGAAGACCTGATGACGCGCGGCTGGCGAAGACTGCAAGAGGTCGCCGGTTTGGGCATTTCCATCAGCGACTATCCGTTGCCGGAAGTCAAAACACGGCGACAAGCAACGTCGTGAACTCGACGGCGGGACAGCGCGCCGCCTTGACGATTGCAACGGATCAGCCGAAACGCAGATTGTGACCGCGACGGCCGCCTGGCGGCAAGAGGCCACCTGCGATCATGTCGAAACTCTGTGAGGCCCGACTAAATCGATCCTGCGGCTGGCGTGCGCAAATCGAGATCTGCGATCAATTCCGTGGATTCCACCGGGGACATTACCGAACTCGACTCGGCTTGAGGACGAGTCAGACTGAGGAAGACCCCGAATGCCAGCAGGCTGACCACGAGGTTACTGCCGCCGTAGCTGATCAGGGGATGTGGAATTCCCTTGGGGGGGACCATGGCGGTCACCACTGCCACGTTCAAGGCCACTTGAAATACAATCTGCGACAACAGCATGAAAGCCGCATTGTACGCAAAGGTTTCACGAGGAATCGCCCGTAGCAGTCGCAATCCCAAAACGTAGACCGCCAGCCAGAGAACGATCACGCTGAGAGCCCCCAGTAAACCCAGTTCCTCGCCGATGACGGCGAACACGAAATCGGTGTTGGCTTCGGGAAGGAAACTGAGTTTCTGAAATCCCTTGCCCAGTCCGACTCCGCAGGCCCCCCCTGCCCCCAATGTGACCAGAGACTGTTTCAGGTGATACGGAGCCTGTGTCCAATCGGCCCAGGTCTCCATGAACCCAGAGATGCGCTGCATCTGATAGGGGCGTCGCAAAATCGTGGCAATTACGGCGGGAACGGCCAACCCGGCCGCCACGAGGAAATTCCGAACTGGCCAGCCTGAAACGAATAGGGAACCCGCGCCCACGGAAGCCAGGAACAGGGCGGTCCCCAAATCGGGTTCGACCATGACCAGAGGGACCGCCAACAGGATTGGGTAAGCCACCGGCAAAACGCCTGTTCGCCAGGAACTCAACTGTGCCCGGTTGCGAGCGGCCAGGCAACAAACAAAGAGAGGCAGCGCGATTTTCATCAACTCCGAGGGCTGACCAGACAGCGATCCCGAACGAAACCAGCGGCGTGCTCCGTTCACTTTAGCCCCCAGGCCGGGCACCAGGACCATCACGAGCAGCAACAAAACGCCCCAAAACAACCAGGGAGCCAAGACTTGCCACCAACGGACGGGGACCCGGGAGGCGGCGGCCGACAGAACCACACCGATGCCAATGAACATCAGGTGCCGCGACAGGAAGATCTGCTCCACCTCGCTCGGCCGCGACGTCATACTGGCGCTATGGACCATCAAGGCCCCAAAGCACAACAACACGACGATCGCCGAGATGAAAAGGTTGCGTTCAGTATCCACGGGGACCACGATCTTCCGAAGAATCAGTCGCCTCATCAGTCGTATCCCCACCATCGGCCAACCCGCCCGAAATCGTGAGGGGGCCGTCCGACTTACCGGTTGTAGGGTTGCAGGGCCCTGGACTCGTTCGAAACGGCCTGGTCACCGGTGGCAAAATACCTTGGAAAACGAACGTCGTCGGCAGCCACCCGAGCAGAACGAGCCGGAACGCGGCTTGAAAGACACCCGCGTATTGCCAGGCTCAACGACGAAACCCGAGTGCCAACGAACTCTTCGAAGCCGCTCGTAATCACCTGAGCCCTCGTGCATCAGAAAACCGTTCAACGCTGGTTGGTGATGCGGGCAGTGTTGATCAATTTCGACGCAATCTGGCGGCCTGACAACTCAGCTCGACGGCACGGCACGACAGCGTGTCGGGTTCGTCGCAGGTGTCGGAACGCGTGATTTCTGCACTCGCGTAACCACAATTGCCATGCGTATTAACGGCGAAGCGAAAGACAACACGCCTCTTGCCTCGTTTTTTGAATTTGACTAGGATTACGAAGTTCTGCCCCTGAATTTGCACAGGGCGAACACGCGATCTTCATTTCGCCCGAATTCAGTCCCCTTCCAGCGAGTCATTATGAATTCCAGGACTCCCGCTCGTACGATTTTCTCGTTCAGTCTGGCACTGATATTATTCGTGGGGTCCACGCTGCTGGCGCAACACCTGACCGTGGCGCAGCAATCTCAGGTCGCAAAGCTCGTTCACGATATGATCGAGCAGAATCACATCAGCCAGAAGCGAATCGACGACGAGACTTCCGGGAAACTGGTCGACGAGTTCGTCAAAACGCTCGATCCCCAGAAGTTGTATTTCCTGCAGTCGGACATTGATCGCTTCAACGAATTCCGCACGTCGCTCGACGACCTGATCAAAGCGGGCAACGTCGACTTCGGCCCCATGGTGTTCGACGTCTACATCAAGCGTTTGAACGAGCGCATTAAAGAAGCGCACAAGCTGATCGATTCGAAGCACGACTTCTCGGTCAAGGAATACATGGAAATCGACGCGAAAGAGATTCCATGGTCCAAATCCGAAGACGAGTTGAACGAACGCTGGCGGAAACGGATCAAGTATGAATTTCTGCTGATGAAGCTGGAAACGCCCGGCGAAATCGCCGCCCGCGAAAAGAAGAATCGGCAAGGTTCCGTCGAGAAGAAGACCGAAGGGGAAGCAGAAGGCCCCAAAGTCACCACCGACGAGGATGCCCGCAAGCGTCTGCACAAGCGGTACAAGACCATTCATGACACGCTGAGCAAGACGGAATCTGAAGAAGTCGTCGAGATGTACTTGACGGCTCTGTGCGAAACTCTCGACCCGCACTCCAGCTACATGTCGCCCCGGGCACAGGAAGACTTTCAGATTCAGATGCGTCTGAAACTGGAGGGCATTGGTGCCGCGCTGCGGTCGGAAGATGGATACACGATCGTGGCCTCGATCGTGCCGGGTGGTGCCGCCTCGGCGGACGGCCGCCTGAAAGTGAACGACAAGATCATCGCCGTCGGCAGCGGTTCGGCCGAGTTCGTCGATGTCGTCGAAATGAAATTGACCAAAGTGGTCGACCTGATTCGAGGCAAGAAGGGCACGAAAGTTCGCCTGAAAGTTTTGACCCAGACCTCGGATGTCAAAATCTACGAATTGACCCGTCAGGAAATCCAACTCAAAGAGCAGGAAGTCAAAGGCGACATCATCGAGATGGAGGAGCGGGTGCCGGGCTCCAAGGGAAAAATTGGTGTCGTCCACATCCCCTCGTTCTATCGCGATTTCGAAGGGGAAGAGGTGGGTGATCCGAACTTCAAGAGCACGTCTCGCGACGTCCGAAAAGTCCTGCACGATTTTCAGGCCAAGGGTGGCGTTGATGCCATCATTCTCGACCTGCGATACAACGGCGGCGGCGCGCTGAAAGAAGCCATTGAAGTCGCCGGCCTGTTTCTGGGTGAAGGCCCGGTGGTTCAAGTCAAAGATCAGAAGGGCAAGCCCAAGGTTTACCGCGATGACGAACCGCGCCCCGTGTATTCGGGTCCGCTGGTCGTGCTCACCAATCGCCTGTCGGCCTCGGCTTCGGAAATCGTCGCCGGAGCAATCAAGGATTACAACCGCGGCCTGATCGTCGGCGACCTGACGACACATGGTAAAGGTACGGTTCAGAATGTGACTCCGGTTGGACAGAGATTTCTGCAATTACTGAAATCGCCGAATCTCGGGGCCCTGAAA
>JAFEBR010000107.1 GCA_018242565.1 Planctomycetota bacterium
CGAGATTCAGCCCTGAGGCCCACTGAGCGAACTCATTGTATTTCTGAACTCAAACACAGAGGGTGCTGCCCGCGGCAGCACCCTCTGTGACATTCTTCGAAAGCAACTCGCATTTTCTCCGACAGAGATCACTCCTTTCGGGGGCCCGAGAGGGAACCGTCTGTCAGATCAATCGAAAACGCCGTGTTGTGCTCATCGTACACGGTGATTTTCCCGTCCGACACGTCGAACCGTTCCTGCAGCTTACCCGCCTGCTTGGGCAGTGAGGTTTCCCACAACACCTTTCCCGTCCGGGATTCACGGCATATGACCTGCGATACCACTCGATCGAAGGAAATGAACTGTGTTCCCCTCAACAGAATTCCCTGGGTCGGGGCATCTTTCGCGGTACCAACGCCACTGAACGCACTCACACCGGCAGACGCTCGATTCACAGTCTGCCCGAATGCTCCGGGACTGGCCCCTGCCTGCGTTGGAAAAACTGCCGGCGATCCCATCGCCGGAGGCCCGGAAAACGGAAAGTAACTGCTGCTGCTCGAAATCGTCCCCGGTACTTCCCCAGCAAACCCCAGACTGTCAGCGTCCAGTAACGCCAGTTGCAGTTGCACATCAATGATCTCCGCTTTTCGGCTCGTTCTCTTTTCCAGGCCCTGCGTCAGGTTGGCGACTTGTGCCCGTACCGCATCCACCTCTTTGGCACGAGTCGTGAGATCTTTCTCCAGAACATCCTCCAGAGCCTTGCGCAGATTCTCGGTTGCCAGTTTCAAATCTGCGGGTTCGCCCCCGGCGATCGCCATCCGGAATTCTCTCACCGCCACCGCAAGTTCGCTGTTCTGCGATGTCGAACCGAAGCCGGTGCGATACCCAGCTACAGCTTGACCAGCCGGGGGTCCGTCGCCACCCACCGAGTCGGCGTCATCCAGAGAAAAGGCCTTGAGCTGCAGGTTGACAATGTCTTGTTTCGCCGCAGTTCGCTTTTCCAGTACGGAACTCAACGCCGCCACGCGTTTCGCCAACGCCTCCACTCGGTCCCGACGCAGCTTCAAATCGGCTTCGAAGAACTCCGAAATCGCCTGACGCAGGGACTCCCGAATCGTTTTGCGGTCATCATCCGACTCTGCCCCCTGATACTGCTGTTTCAATGATCGCACGTCGGTCAGTGCTTTACGAACCGGATCCGCCGACGGCAGCATGGCCATGCCGCTGCTCCAGCGACCTGCCCCACCCGTTACGGACGTCGCTTCAGGCGCGGCGAATGGCTTCGCCAGATTGCCTGGGGCCGAACCAGCCGCCACGGGTGGCGTCGGCGCCGGTTTGCGTGCAGGCACATCCGGCGTTTGGGCCAGCCCTGTCACCAGCATGTTGCCACCCATAATCGTGGCGACCGTCAGCACAAACATCGGTCGTTTCCAGTTTTTAATCATCGTGACTCCTTACCGCGAGGGATTGCAAAAGGTTTGACGGTCACATTTCTTTCGAGTTGATTCAAGCGCGCCGCGAGCTGATCGGCCTGGTCCCAAAAATCCGCCGATCCAGACATCGATCCAGGGACACGACGAATTCTGACTTCGATTCGCTCGACTTCGCGTTCTGCGGCCGTGACATCACCACGCCAATTCGCCGCGTCCGCGTTGAGGGACTCCAGCAGCGAGCGCCAGTGCTGTTCCGAATCGGCGGGGGTCTCTGCTGTTGCCGGCGATTGTGCCGGAATCCCGTTTTGAGAAATCGCAGTTGCTTCGGCCACGATCGCCGTCCCTAAGTCAGTGTCTGGAATGCGGGCTCCAGCCGACACGGATTGATGTCCGGAGTTGGCTGTGTCCTGATCTTGGACCTCGGGGGCTCGATTGCCGAACTGCCAGAGCATCAGGCCGGTCAGAGCCAGTCCGCTGCCGACGATTCCCCACGCGATTCGACGAGTCCTGCCGCCGCGAGCGCCCGGTCCGTGGGTCTGCAGAGATTCCGGCAAGGGACTGACCAGCGGTTGCTGAATATGGGCCAGACATTTCGCGAGCAAATCCGCGACCTCCGCGGCAGAAGCGTATCGACGCTCGGGCTGTTTTTCGTGTAAGCGTTCAATCATCCGTTCGAGCCATTCGGGAACCGACGCGTTGACTTCTCTCGTCTGCCGGGGGCGCGTATCGGTAATGCGACGTAACACCGCCAGGGTCGTTTCGGCTCGAAACGGAGGGATTCCAGAACACATCGCATACATCACGCTGCCCAGGCTGAAGAGATCAGACCGGAAGTCCAGAGCTTCGCCACAGGCCTGCTCGGGGGACATATATTGCGGCGTCCCGGCAATCACTCCGGTCCGTGTGAGCGACGCATCGTCCGCCGCCCGGGCCAGTCCGAAATCTGTCAGCAATACCCGGTCAACACCCCGTTCCAACAGAATATTGGCGGGCTTCACGTCACGATGGACCAGCCCCTGCGCATGCGAGGCGGCCAACGCCAAGGCCACCTGCATTCCAATCCGCAGCACTTCGGCGACTTCCAGCGGTCCCTGACGATCGAGTCGCTGCTGCAGAGACTCGCACGCGACAAACGGCATCACCAGAAATGGTAAGCGGGCCGACGTACAAACCGCGTGAATGGGCATCACATGCGGATGCACGATCGCCGCCGCGGCCCGGGCTTCGCGGACAAATCGCTGCCTGGCGGCCCCGCTGGATGCGAGGTGTGGCGCCATCAGCTTCACGGCCACATAGCGTGCCAATTCGGGATGAAATCCCTTCAGCACAATGCCCATGCCCCCGCGACCGATCACTTCCAGAATTTCATATTCTCCCAGACGCCCGAGCGTCCGGGGTCGATCGCACGGTTCAAGATAGTCGACCACAAAATCCATCGACGACACGCGTTCATCAGCCATGTCGTTCGCCGACGATTCACCTGACAACACCGCACTGGCCGGATCATGCCGATGCATCTGGAAGCAATCACTGACTTCATTCCACCAATCCCGGTCACCAGCCAGGATCTCCAGACGGTGTCGGCAATCATCGCATTGAGAAAGATGCTCGACGATCTGCACCTGCGACTCGTCCGGTAATTGATCATCGAGCAGTCGTTGTAACTGCTCCTGATCACAGTGATTCATCAAGGGCTGATTCATATCGCCACACGTCTCAATGTTCCCAAAGTCAATCCTGATGCTGCGGTTCGCTTACGCATCTGAGCCATCTTCCATTTCCCGCACGACGTCACGTAAGCGCGCAATGATGCGACTGCGGGCGACATAGATGTTCCCGGGCGTGATCTGTAATTCGCGGGCGGCCTGCGCGATGGGCAAGCCATCGACACAGGTCTTCCAGAAGGCACTCCAGGTGGTCGGATGAAACTCCCCCTGAATCCGGCGGGCCGCCTGCAGCAGCAACTGCTGTCGATACTCGCGCTGCAGCGTCGCTTCATGGCCGTCATCCGAATCAGGCCACTGCGTCAATCGCTGCTGGACATCACTCCCTCCGGCAGCAATGACCCGTTTTCGCTCGGCCAGGAAGAATTTGAGCGCCCGATGGCGGGCAATGCAGAACAACCAGCGACGGAACGACGCGGGTTTCCCATCGGTCGTCCATTGCCCGATGTCACGGACAACCGATGCAAGCACCTGCTGGCAAATATCCTGAGCGTCGGCTTCGCAGCAGCCCAGTCGTCGGGCCAGGTTTAAGATCAGAGGTTCGTAATCCGCCACAAATTCTGACCACGCCGCTTCGTCGCCAGCGGATTGCAGGCGAATCATCAGGCTCGGACGGGTTGTGTGCTGGTCAGTCATGCGATTCCTCTACCAGAACAAAGTCTCGCCTGCCCCCCAGATCTTACAGGAAAAACCTGTGTTTCCGAAAAATCAGGCGATCCAAAGTGCTGATTCGCCACAACTGATGTCAGCATATGACATTCCGTCGAAACACCTGCTGCCGGGAACGGAGGGATACCCGGCGTCGCCCACTGAGCGCCAGTTGACCGCGAAAATTCACCAGGGGTATGCTCGACCCCCAGCAACGGGTGGTCATCGTCTCAAATGCGCTCAAAATGGCAGCCCCTTTCCCTTCTCGATCCCTTCACAGTGGAGCCTGATTCATGAACCGAATCCTGACAACCGCGGTGGCCTGTCTGTGCCTGGTGAACGTCACCCGGGCCGAGCAAGCGGTCCCCAAATACACTGCCAAGCAATTCTACGAGACCACCGCCGTATCAGGTGCGTCGTTTTCTGCTGACGAATCACGCATCCTGTTCAGCAGTGACGCGACCGGTATCTTCAATGTGTATTCGATACCAGTGGGAGGCGGCACGCCGACCCAGTTGACCAACAGCAAACAGGAAGCGTTTCGCTCTGTCTCTTTTTTCCCCAAAGACGATCGATTCTTGTACACGGCCGACCAGGGAGGCAATGAGCTCAGCCATCTGTTTGTTCAGGAAACGAATGGCCAGGCCCGCGACCTGACACCTGGCGACAAAACCAAAGCCCAGTTCGTCGATTGGGCCGGCGATCTGCAATCGTTCTACGTGCTGACCAACGAGCGTGATGCGCGGTATTTCGATCTGTATCAGTATCAGGTCGACGGCTACGCGCGAAAAACAATCTTCCAGAACGATGGGGGCTTCAATGTCGCCGATGTCAGTCGCGATGGCCGCTGGCTGGCCATGTCGAAAGTCCGCAATAACTCCGACTCCAACGTGTACGTCCTGGACCTGCGGGCTGCTCAACCCGAACCCATCCTGGTGACGCCACACGAAGGCCAGGTGTTTCACACGGTCGCGACGTTCACGCCCGACAGTCGGGAACTGTATTACAAATCCAATGCGGGACGGGAATTCGACGCATTGCGTTCGTGTCCGCTCGCCCAGGCGGGACAAAAGTCGGCCGAACATGCCGTGGTTGAACAGGCTGCGTGGGA
>JAFEBR010001079.1 GCA_018242565.1 Planctomycetota bacterium
ACTTCCTGTGCTGCAATCGCAACAAACAAAGCGTGACGGTCAATTTGAAAACCCCAGCCGGCCGAGACATCATCGGGCGACTGGCCGAAAGCAGCGATGTGCTGGTGGAGAATTTCCTGCCCGGCACTTTTGATGACTGGGGTTTGTCGTACGCCACATTAAGTCAACGGAATCCACGGCTGGTGTATTGCAGCATTACCGGTTTCGGGCAGACTGGCCCGCGCCGCGATGAACCGGGTTACGATATCATGATTCAGGCCTTGTCGGGCGTCATGAGTATCACCGGTGAAGCGGCCGGCCCTCCCATGAAACTGGGGGTCGCCATCTCCGACATCACGGCGGGTCTGTTTGCCACCAACTCCATTCTGGCCGCTTTGTTGGCACGTGAGCGCACCGGGCGAGGCGACCGCATCGACACGGCACTGTTCGATTCAACGCTGGCGTGGCTGGCCAATGTCGGCTCAAACTATCTGGTCACAGGCCAGATTCCGCAACGGCGCGGCACCGAGCACCCCAGTATCGTTCCCTATCAGGCATTCGCCGCGGAAGATCACTCGCTCATCATCGCCGTGGGCAACGACAGTCAATTCGTCAAGTTCTGCGGCGTGATTGAGCGTCCGGACCTGGCGTGCGATTCCCGCTTCCAGACGAATGCCGCTCGGGTACAGAACCGCCTGGAACTGATTCCCTTGCTGGCAGACATTCTCGCCCAGCGCCCGGCGGCAGAGTGGCTGTCTCGCCTGGAATCGGCCGGCGTTCCGTGCGGTCCCGTCAACACGATCGATCGAGCCTTCGGTGATCCGCAGACAGTCGCACGAGACATGCTGATCGAAGTTCCACACCCCACGATCGGCCCGTTAAAGCTGGCAGGTTCTCCCTTCAAGTTGGCCGCAGCTTCGCCCCTGCCCCGTCGCCCTCCCCCCTTGCTGGGAGAACACACCGCCTCGGTGCTCGAGCGTGTGCTGGGACTCACAGCGACCGAGATTTCCGAATTGCGACGCCAGCAGGTCGTGTGATCGGTGGTTAAACCCCGTTCCGATGACTCAGCCCCAGGCTGGGGATCGAGCCGGCACCAGTGACTTATTTCCCGCCAGAAAATCGCGCCGCGGCTGCTGTATAAGTCACCACGGGAATCACGGTGAAGTCGACGAGATCAGCCCAATTGGCCATCCATTCGTCCAGCAAGCGCGCATCTTCACACTCCATGACCTGGTAGCAGGTGGCGTAGTCGGTGGTGACCCAACTCGCGACATAGGCCAACCCCTCGGGAGCCATCCGTCCGCGTTCTCGAAACCGCTCGTAAACCGGAACCGCGTTGCCCCCCTTGAACGACTCGATGACCAGATATTGTGCCATGCGCAACGACCTGTTACTGCGTCGGTGACGATTTCAAATAGAAGAACTTCTCCCCCCGTTCGACGAGTTCCGGATCGCGTTTCTTCAGTTCTTCCAGGTTGCGCCGAGCCGTGGCGACATGTTTGGGGGGTGGCACCGCGGCCTTCTGCGCCGCATTGTCGGGGCTTGATTCGGGCGCTTTGGGAATATCTTTCGTACACGCGATCATGTAATGGATGATCGCGGCTTTCAGATTCTTGTCGGACTTGGCCTCTCCCTGGTACAGGTCCATCAAACGCTCCAGCAGGGACCAGTCTTTCCAGCGAGCCAGATCGGTGATGGCGATTTCGGCCAGCGCGGGACGCTCCAGCAGGCGGCGCATCGCAGCCTGTAAACGAGCGGGGCGAATCTTGCCGTTGCCGTAACTCCAGAAATAGCGAATGGCGAGTGCTGAAGCCCAGACTTCCCCATCGGCGAGTTTTTCGTCGGCGATTCGCTCCTGTTCGATCACCGACAGGCCCTCTTCACCAGACAGCAACAAGTAGCCAAAGGTGAGCCCTTCAACCCCGATCGAATTGTCCGGATCAGTCGCCCGGATCACCTCGGCGAGGAACTTGGCATCGTCGGCGTTTCCAGAAAGCCCCAGCATCAAGCCGTATCCGGAACGCCGGTTGCCTGGCGTCTTCGGGTCCGCGAGCCAGCGGCGCAGTTTTTCCCGGGGCAGTTGACCGGCGACAGCGAAGATATCCTTGGTGGGAGAGTTCACAAACTGCGCAAACGCATCGTTGGCGATTGTGCTGTCCGGAAACTCCAGAAACTTGATGAAATACCCGAGACGTTTTTCTGCGGGGGTTTCTGGCGTCGGGGCCTGAATGATGTACTGAAAGCAGGTCTCGGTGACAGGCAATGCGGGCCCGGTCTCCCACTTCACGTCGCCCGTCTCCAGTTTCTGCCCCATGAGCAGGAACAGATCACCAGGTTTTCCCTGTGTGAAATGCTCGATCGTCACATCGGCTCCGGACTTGAACTGACTCAACGTATCGCGCTGAACCTGCACGATATCGTAGGTCGTCGTGGCGGGCTTTTTGCCCTGCCCCGGCTGCAATGAGACCCATTGCGCCAATAGAGCGACATCAGCCCGGGCCAAGCGTTCCGTCAAGGTCACCGTGGGTTCGCCACAGATCGGACAAGCCTGCGCCACGACGCCGCCAGCCACCGACAGGGCGACGCTGCAGACGGCAACGAGTGCGTACAATCCCGGCAATCGTTGCTTATTACCTGCGTTTCGCATCTTACACTCTCCCGCCAGAAACCGAAGCCGTCGCTGTTATTGTGCTGAAGATCATCGGCAGACCGTGATCGACAAAATTCTACGCAACAGCCAATTCCATCGTAACCGCTATTCGAGGAATATTTTTGCCAGTCGAGTCGGGGCAACCTGCCCACATTGAAATCTCTCCGCCAGCCCCTTAATTTGCCTCGCAGTCGATTCGGTGGTCCCCGCGACCGGACGCCGTCGGCAATTGGTGGTGTATTTTCCAGCGAAAACTCTTCGCGACTGGCATCTGGCACAATACAAACGGATGACTGCGTAACGCTCGGTCGCGACCCGGCCGACCACACGGTGCAGCATCGGTATTTGATCTGAGGAAGTAACGATATGCGAAGTTTCGTCTCCTGCCTGATGGCTATCGCCTGCAGTTCGCAACTCTGTGCCGCCGATCATTGGCCTCAGTTTCGCGGCCCCACCGGGGATGGCCATGCTCAAGCCACCCGTTTACCCACAACCTGGAGTGACGATCGCAACGTGGTCTGGAAAACGCCGATCCATGACCGCGGTTGGTCGTCGCCCGTAATCTGGGATGACCAGATCTGGGTCACCACGTCCACTCCCGATGGACATACCTTGTTTGCCGTGTGCGTTGACCGCCAGTCAGGCCGAGTCCTGCACGACGTGCCCGTCTTCACGGTGGAGAAGCCGGAATTTGTCGCCCCCTCAAACAGCTACGCCTCACCTACCGCCGTCATCGAACAGGGACGCGTATATGTCCATTTCGGGACCAACGGCACAGCGTGTCTCGATACGTATTCAGGACGAATTCTCTGGACGCGACGCGATCTGAACTGCAATCACGAGCAAGGGGCCGGCAGTTCTCCCATCCTGCTGGGCGACCTGTTCATTGTGAATGTCGATGGTCGCGACGTGCAGTACGTGATCGCACTCAACAAGCTCACGGGTGAAACCGTTTGGAAGACTCAGCGCTCCATCGACTACAGCCCGTATGAGGAATACCAGCGGAAAGCGTATTGCACACCCACCGTGTTTCCGTTTGCCGGCCATCTGCAACTCGTAAGCCCGGGTGCCAAAGCCGTGTTTGCTTATGATCCCGCATCAGGTCGCGAACTCTGGAAAGTCCGGCACGCCGGCTGGTCCATGACACCCCGCCCCGTGTTCGGGCAAGGACTGGTCTTTGCCGTTGTCGATTACGATGTCCCCCAGTTATGGGCGATTCGACCGGATGGCACAGGAGACGTCACCGACACCCACGTCGTCTGGAAAGTGAACAAGGGCATGCCCTCGCGGCCTTCATTCCTGTTAATTGACGACCTGCTGTTCCTGGTAAACTCCGAAGGCATCGCGGCGTGCCTGGAAGCGAAAACCGGTGAGCTGCTCTGGAAAGAACGTATTGAAGGCAAATTCTCGGCGTCGGCCTTGTATGCCGACGGCAAGATCTATTTCTGCAACGAGAACGCCGTGACCACCGTCCTGAAGCCCTCACGCCAGTTCGAAGTCCTGGCCGTCAACAAACTGGGCGATGAATTACAGATGGCCAGTCCCGCCGCCGTCGACCAGGCCCTTTACATTCGGACCCAGCATCACCTGTATCGCCTCGAAGACCGCGGAGCGAAATAGTCCGGCAAGTGTTTCTAACACACATCCCGGTCTGTCTCACCCGGATCGACGGGCCTTACCGTTGCTGCTCTGGCGCTTGCAGCAAATCCAGTTCGGCGATCAGGGGCCGATGCTGGCCGTGCAAGTCAGGCCCCACCCGGCAGGACTTGATGCGCCAATGCATGCTGTCCGCAAGAATGTGATCGATCCGCAAGCCGACGTGCCGGGTGAAAAACGTCGCGCCAAGCCCCAGACCCTGGACGGCAAAGGCATCCTGCCAGTTTCCCCAGTCACGATGAAAGATCGAACTTTCGCCGACCATGTTGAAGTCTCCCAGGACCAGTGCCGGACCATCGACTTCATGGGCAAACTTCGCCACGAGATCTGACTCTTGATTGCGAATCGCGGTCACGCGCTCCAGTTCCCCTCGCCCCTGAAGTCGCCTGCGAATGACGGCCTCGAAACCATCTCGCAACGTCATCAGGTGCAGACAGTGGACGTGAATGATCCCGGCGGGAGTTTCCAGGTTGCAGCGGACCGCGGGCGGGTGCTTCCGCCCTTGACCGTGGGGCGCATTGACGCGCTCAATGATTCGGTACCGGGTGGCAATAAACGTGTCGTGAGTGCCAGACACCTTGTATTTCCCTTTCAGTTCGGCCAAGACCGGGGCGATGAACGCCCCTTCCTGAAAGGCAATGACATCAGGATCCACCTCGTCCAGCATCTGGAACAACAACGGCAAATCAGTGCCCCGGTCGACGTTGACCGATACCACTCGCAGTGTCAGCAGGGCTTGCGGCGGAGTGCTGAGCGCCCCCCGCCAGGGGAAACAGAAACCTGTGACCGGTCCGACTCCCACGACGAGTCCCAAGACGATCGGAATCAGGGCTTTCCGGCGAATCACTACGGCGATCAACCCCAAGAGCACCCCAGGAACCAGCACGACCCACCGTGGGCCGAACGTCAAGAGAGTCAAGTACCAGGTCGTATCACCCGCCCCATGCATCAATCCCGCCATGAGGACGACCCCGAAGAGGTACAACCAGGAACCCACCCCGGTCCAGGTCGCGAGCGGACGGCGCGGCGGAGGTGTCTGCGTGTCTGTCATGGTTCTTTCGTCAGAAACTCTTGGAGTCCATCCAGGTCATCCGTGTTGATCAGATCGACTCCAGCAGCACGGAGTTCCTGCCAGACAGCACGCTGATCCGGGATGGCCCAGAACCGAACTCGACGATGCCGCGCATGCGCTCGACGGACAATCTCCGCGAGCTTTTGCCGATCGGCCGCAGGCATGGGCCCCTCACCTTTCCAGCGGAAATGACTAAGCCAGCTATCGCTGATCAATGGCACCAGATCGACGGGTACGTCCGAATCGAGATCAGCCACACGACCATCGATGCCCGCGTATCGTACTTTCTGCGCCGTGATCGTATCGCGTGGTCGGTTTCCTGAGATGATGGCGGTGACCGCTTTGGTTTCAACCACTCCCTCCTTCACAGTCGTCATGATGTCGGCGTATTGCGCCAGCAATTCGTGCAATGCGGCATACGTCGGCTGCGCCTCGGACTTGATGTCGATCAGCAACGTCAGGCTCTGGCCCGCTTCGTACATCCACCCCTGGCGGCGGCGGATCAATTCGCGCAGCGGATCGAGATACAACTTTGCCAAGGTCCGCTCGCGGCGCAACCCGAGCACGTCGTGAGCTACAAGCAATTCGCCCTGCACCAGAAAAATGTCGGCCTCAACACTCATGAACCCACGGTCCACCGCGTCGAGTAATGGGCGCTGATGGAGATAGTCATTGTGGGCATGGGCTTGCACCAGCGGTTTCGTCGGGGCTTTTGCATCGTCGCCGAAAGCGATTCCGGTTAAGCCCCCAGTGACGACGAGCAGCCACGCCGACATCCGACACACAGGGCGAATGGGGACCACGGTCCCTTTGGTCCGTACGCAAAAAGTCGGCAGCATCTTGGGGCGATCTCTGTTGCAAGACTTAACAACGGAAACTGACATCGTCGAGAAGAACTACCACGCAAACAGCGCGATTTCCAGTCCCCCGATCGGCAGCAGTTTGCGGCGGGGTGTCATTCGCGGTTCGAGGGGGACGAAATCCGCCGCATTCAGCGGTACCAGAACGGTCGCACCCGGCAGCAAATGGGAAAACACGATTTCAGGTCTTCCCGGCCCGAAGCCTGTGCTGTCGGCTGTGTGCCTCAGCGCCGCCAGAAGTGCTCGTATTCCCCCAGCGTATCGTGGATCGCCGCAGCGAAATCCTTCACTCGGTCGAGAGGAATATAGACCTGGTCCAAAAACCGGGTCACGGGCCGGGGCAGATACCCCTGCTCTGTGAGCCAGACCAGGGGGCCGCGCACCGCGGGATACGCGATCAGTAACAGTACTGCCACCGCCGCCCGGATGGCCATTTTTTTGGCGACCCGGATCAGGAATCTGACCAGCCAATACCCCACCAGGATCGCGGCGATCCCGATCAAGAATGGCGGAATTGAGTTCAGATCAGGCATATCTGAGGTTTCAGAAACGACGACAAGGGAATTCTTCACATTCCATTCGCCCTGGCGGGGGAAATATTGTCAGGCTCCCAGGCCTGCCCCTCCCCCCAGCGGGACATCTTCACCGGTGAACCGACCATGACCGGCGACAAATAGTGCCAATTCGGCAACTTCCAGCGACGTATTCATTCGTCGATCGAGCGTAATCTCATTCACTGCCTGATGCACCTGCGGAGGCTGAACATCCATCATCGACGTCGCCGTAGGCCCCGGCGAAATGCAATTGATGCGCACTCCGTAAGGACGCAACTGCATGGCCGTGGCATTCACAAACGCGACCAGGGCAGCCTTGGTGGTATTGTACACCGGGTTGACTCGTGACCCCGAACGGGCCTTTGTCCCGGCGATCGAAGCCAGCAGCAGCAGACTTCCCCGTTTTCGTTGCCGCATCAATTCCGCTGCCTGGCCGACGCAATAAAACGCGCCATTCAGATTCACATCTACCGCCCGATTCCAAATCTCGGGGGTCGTTTCGGCAAACGATTCAATATTCAGAATCCCCGCCGTGTAGAACAGAAAATCGGGACTCCCCACCGATTGTTGCACAAACCGGAAAAACTCGGCGACGGCGGAACTGTCGCGGACATCGAGTTGCCGAGTGTGAGCCTTCCCCTCGGGAACAGCCGCCGCGATCCGCCGCAGCAATTCAGGGTCGCGGTCGGCAATCACGATCTGGCCGGCCTGATCTGCCAGCATTTGAACGATGGCTCCACCAATTCCCCCCGCTCCAATCACCACAGCCGTGCTGTTGTGATAATTCTCAGCGATCCGTTGAAACACAATGTCCTGCCCTGTCCTGCGACCCAGAATGCCAACCACAAACACGTGAATTTTTGCACAGATACGCCTGAATTGCCAGCAGGCTCTTCGATTTTTCCCGCGAGGGGCTGCTCGTGCGGCATTTCCAGCCTCTGCCCAAAACGGCTGGCGATGTCGTGGGGGATGAGTTCCGGGGAGCACGAAACGACAGACATCCCCACGGTTGCCCAGTCCCGAAGCTCGACCGTCACTGGGCCAAAAAGGCGGCTTCGCCTTTTTGAAATCGAGAAATTACGCCACTGGACCATTGAATAAAAATGCAAAGTCGAACCGGTTGCCGATAACTTGACTGCTCTGTATTTTGTGAGGCGACACGCGCTCACGTGACAGGAACCACTATGACCGACTCCATGGATCAACGACCGATTATTACCGTCCAGCAGTATATTCTCCGGGAACAACAGAATTTTCCCGGAGTGTCGGGAGAATTCTCCTGGCTGCTGTCTGGAATTACTCTGGCCACGAAAATGATTCAGGCCAAAGTTCGGCGAGCCGGACTGAGCGATATCTTAGGGGCCGAGGCGACCGTCAACGTCCAGGGCGAGGTGCAACAGCGTCTCGACCTGTACGCCAACAGTGCTCTGCTGCACTGCCTGGGTGTTCGTGATTCGGTCGGCGTGCTGGCCTCTGAAGAGAATGACAAACCGATCGTCCTGCGGGCCTCCGCGGGAGCCAAGTATGCGATCGTGTTTGATCCGCTGGACGGGTCCTCAAATATTGACGTCAACGTTTCGGTCGGCACGATCTTTTCGATCCTGCGCCGGACTGAGGCTTCAATGGTCGAAGGCGGAGACCCGCTCGAAGGACTGCTGCAACCGGGCTACAAACAGATCGCCGCGGGTTATGTCGTCTACGGTTCGTCGACCATTCTGGTCTATACAACCGGACGGGGTGTGCATGGCTTCACGCTGGACCCATCGGTCGGAGCGTATGTCCTCAGCCACGAACACATCCGCATGCCGGAAAAAGGCAAATACTACTCCATCAACGAAGCGTATCGCGACACCTTTCCGGGGCATTACGGTCAATACATCGATTCGCTCCGGCAGCAGAAATATGCGTCGCGTTACGTCGGCTCGCTGGTCGCCGATTTTCACCGCACCCTGCTCAAGGGGGGCGTGTTCTTGTATCCCCCAACCACCGACCATCCCCACGGAAAACTGCGTTTGCTGTACGAGGCCAATCCGGTCGCGTTCATCGCCGAACAGGCGGGTGGTTCAGCCACCAACGGCACGACCCGGATTCTCGACGTGCAACCCGACAGCATTCACCAGCGCACCCCGCTGATTCTGGGGAGCCAATATGAGATGTCGCAGTTTGCCAAGTTCCAGCCGAAGTAGACTCGTCGCGCCCGCCAAGTTTCGACAATTCCGATCGGTCCATCCCCACAACCGCGAGGTTCCCGCGCACTGACCTCGCGAGTTGTTGTGATCGTCGATGCGGGTCCGCGGTTCAACCAGCAACCGGATGCGGGAGTCGGAAGTTCCGTTCCTCACACGCATAAGGACTGGGGCAGCACTGGAACGAGTCCGCCCTGGCACCCCACTGTCCCCAGTCATCCCAATCGCTGAAATCGACTGAATCAGCGAATCCGGCCAGCCCCCTACATTCACTTAACGTTGCCTGACTCCTTTTGTCGATAAGACCGATATGGGCTGTCTGTAGTCCGATTTTATCGACTTGGGAGAGACGTTCATGTTCACATCGACCTTGGGTCGATGGCGCCGCGGGTGGATTTCCGGCGCTTGCGTGACCTGTTTGGGACTCACCGGCATGCTGGGTGGGTGCGCTTCGTCACGTAGCGACCAACAGGCCGCCGCTCCCGCTGGACAGCCAGCGACGTCCCATGCCACGCGTGGCCACGTCTCCGATGCGATCGCTGCCAAAATCAGCCGCCTGAAACATGGCAGGTCAGCGACCACCCCACCCGCGACCGTCCATGTCCCCGACAGTCTTCACCAGGTTCCCGGTGCGTATTCGCCGGACCAGGAAACGGAACTGGCTGATACCGAGAACGGACCCTTGCCGGGCGCAGCAGCCATTCCCGGTCACGAACCGATGCCTGCCATGGCCGATGGTTCCCCGGCGGCAAACGGTCTGCCGCACACACCAGACGCCGCACCTCAACCAACCACCGCCCCCGCCTCTGAGCCGTTCGAGGCTGCGGCGGAACACTCCGCACGACAATTCGCTGATTCCGACACACCTCAGACGGGCGACGAATCCAGCCCTGACCGGCGGCGCGCCGATCGGTTGATGGAACGCGCACACCAGGCGGTCCGCGACGGATTCGCCGAAGAGGCCTTGAGACTGGCCTCTCTGGCGGCAGAACTCGAGAAGTCGCGACGAGCCGATTATCACAACGGCGAAGAGCGTCCTTCCGATTTCATCGCCTGGCTGCAGAGTGCTGATGCCAGGCGGATGGTCCGCGCCAAGGCTCGCAAAACCGAGCCCACGACCGATTCCGAAGATCACGAGACCAGGCATTCCGGGAAGCCGGAGCCAACGGTCGCAGATAAAGGCAAAACGGCCTCGGCGCGTCACCATGATGTGTTGCGCGAAACCGGAGAGATGATTCTGCAGCAACCGGCCACGGACACCGACGAAGGTGAGTCCGAGGTGGATGATGAACAGGCTGAAGTCTCAAAGGGTGGCCCCAAGCCTTATCTCCGCGGCAAGCAACCCATTGCCCTGGCAGCCGATCCGGCCGCCCTGGCCGCGGCACAACTGCTGGCCTCTCAGACTCATGCTTTGTCCGCCGGGCCCGATGCCATTGATCCACGAATCGCGGCGATTGGCTTCACGGATGCTCCCGACGCTCCGGCCGATGAACTGGAATCTCAGGCAGAGTTGATGCCGGAACCCAAACCGACGCGTGTGCGTACACTGGCGGATCGCGACGTGTCCGCCAGCGAACCCGAGATCTTCACCGATCCGGAAAGCCAACCGGTGCCTGCCCTGCGAACGACGGCTTTGACGTGGTTTGGAATCATCGGCCTGCTCTCGGGAATCGCCGGGATGATCGGCCTGAAAATCTGGCACGTGCAGGAACGGCGCTACTTCGCCACCGGGCCAGCCAGTCATCCGGCCGCCTGATGCGAACTCAGGAACGCGAACCGCGCGACGTGTGAATGGCCCGACTGCCGACCATCGCGCGGAGTGTGGACGGCGTCATCAGCCGTGCGGACCACATGAGTCCACACGTTGACGGCCAAAGCCGAACCAGGGCCAGACGTTTTGCCCCCCCTGCGGCAAGCGGGCGGACAGCCTCGTGACTAATAAGTCGGCAACGCTTCCAGAGGCGCGGCTGCCACAGTGGGGCCATACGCATTCGGATAAGCCGAAACGGCATCCGCCGGCGGCATCGCCGATGTTGGCACACCGCACGGTGAACCGCACGCGGGCCGGCACGAATTGCAGCAACCCCAGTTGCAGCTATCACAGCAACAGCCGTTCGCCAGGATGAGCAATACCAGTCCAGACAGGGTCGAGAACAAGCGTTTCATTCCGGATGTCCTTTTCGACGGAATCGAGCTTTGTTAAGGAAGGGATCCTGCAACCGCAGTTGTTCAGGATGCGCGACCAGATTGCGAACGTTTTCGCCGGGGGTCGTACACCCCGCCGGCGTTCGCTTGGGAGATTGTGCGAAGATGAGGCCATGATCTGACACGGTCATCTCTGTAGTGCGTAACGGCAGTGTCGCGCGGTGTTGCCCGCGCCAGATTTCGATGGCCCAGTCGAATTGACCGAAATCTCCCGAGGCATGCACCTCATACCCCTCATCGGTACGCCACACACTGAGCTTCAACTGACGCCGTAAGGCCCACCACCGGGCAAACATGCCGAAATTCGTCTGCCACATCAGCGTACAGCGCCGGGCATCGCTCGACAGGCGGAGCAGTTCCTGGGCCAGATGCACACGCTCGGTCGTCGTCATCAGAAACAACGGACAACCCGACTGATAATGTTCGCCTACCCACTCCAGGAACCATTCCTGCGGAGGGAGTGCCAGGGTATTGAAGCGGATCCAGGTGGATTCGACTTCGCCGCGGTGTCGGGACACCGCCCGGCAGGCAATGCCCGGCGACTGATGACACGAATACCGTAAGCCGAGCTGCACCAGCTTATGAGAACTGGGGGCGTCCTCCCATTCGCCGTCGAGGGCCACGCCCGCGGGAGCCAGTTGCAGGTCCGCGAAGCGCTGCTGTCGCGTCGTCCAGTGTGACAAAATGCGTCGAGCCGAGTCGTGCCGTTCATCGGCATCGATTTGCCAGCCCAGGTCCACCACGCCGGACTGGGCGATCGCGGCCAGCCGTTCCGCCCGCAGGCGACTGGATACGAAGTGGGTGGCCTGATGGGGCAGCGTGGCGGCGATGCCGGCGAAGTCGGTGAGTTCTTCAGAGACGTGCTGAATTCCAATGGCAATCGCACTCTGAAACGGAAACGGATAATCGGCAATGCGCACCCAGGCGCCACCCAGATTCTCGACCACCGCTTTCAGTCCCGCCAGGAAGGCGCCCGCCGTCACGCTTTCCGTGGCCAGGTTCTGGCCGGGCTCGTGCTCGAGTGACAGAATGGAAGGCCGTGCCGTTTCCGGCAGCAGTGCCTGCACATCAATCGCCGTCAGTCCCTGTGCCACCGCGCGCCGCGCCCGGGCCGTGCTGCGAGTGTTTCGCGAATCAAACAACAGGAATCGTCCCGTACCCGCAGCCAGCAACGGCACATCGGGCAGTTCCGCGGCGGGAATCCCGGCCTCGCACAGCAGATCAGCCACCGCGCGCGGTGTACCCGCCAGCATCAGAGGCAAATCAGGAAGTTGAGAGGTGTCAGACATCGTTACGCAGGGCCGTTCGTACGAATGGTCAGTCGTTACTGCGGCGGCGTCTGGACGCCGACACGGCCATAGCGACAGGGCACGGAAGGGATCAAAAACCGGTCGAACACCAGAGCCACAGGCTTGGTGCAGAAGACAAGGTCCCAGCGTGAGCTGGTCGTAAACGGGAAGAGAGAGTCAGGCAGGGGGCAGGGTTGGACGAGTCAGGTTCGGCCAACCGGCCGTGGCTGACTCGCGGCGGGAACTCTAGGCGGAAATTCGAAACAGGTCAATGTCGATTCCGGAACCTGAGAAATCTGTAATCCACGACCGATTCCGTGGAGGAAATCCGGAAAACTGGCATTGGCCTGTCCATGGGCCATCGATATACTCCGCCCCCCGTTGGGGAATGGAACCCCTGAAATTTTTGGACGGTCGCGCCAACGCACGGAGGCTTCGCGTGGACAAATTGCTTGTTGCCGGCATTGATACGATTTTGGGCGCCAACCTGGCGGCCTGGCTGGCGAACCGCTTCGAGGTGGTGGGACTCTCCTGGAAGGGCCCAATCTCCATCGCTGGGTGTTCGACCTCGACTTGCGATCCCGACTCACCCGACGCCGCACATCACTGGATCGCCATGGAACGCCCCCAGTGGGTCGTCTATTGTGGTGCCGCGGCCCAGTCGACCTGGAATCTTCCCAGCCCGGCTCACTTGAAACCGGAATCGGTCGTCATTGCCGGCACGTGGGCCCGCGCCGCCGCGGAATGTGGCAGTGAACTGACGATGGTTTCTTCAGATGCCATTTTCACTGGCCCCTGGATGTTTCACCGGGAGAACGGGAACTGCTTCTGCGAAAGCTCACCCGCCCGCATCCTGCGACTCTTCGAAAGCGAAGTCTGTCAGGCCAACCCCAACACGCTGCTCGTCCGAACGAATGTCTACGGCTTCGCCCCCACGGAATCGACCCCGGGTCTGGTCGAAACGGTGCTAAATGCGTTGAGTGAAGACGAACCGCTGGCCCTCGACTGCATGCGACATGCAACCCCGATCCTGGCCACAGATTTCGCTGAGATTCTGGCGCATGCGTATCAACGCAAACTGCGCGGCGTGCAACACCTGGCGGGTGGTGAACGCATCAACCCCTTCCGGTTCGCCTGCCTGCTGGCCGATCAGTTTGGACTCCCCATGTCCAAACTCTCGCCGATCGAAACCCCGTTTGAACATCGCCGCGAATTTGGCACTGGCGAATCGTCGCTGCAGACGCGACGCATCCGCAAGGCGCTCGAACTGCCCTTGCCCCTGATCCGTGAAGGCCTGGCCCGCCTCTACGAACAGTACATGAGCGGCTACCGCGACCGATTCACGGGTGCCGTGGCCGGTGTCGAAATGAAAGCGGCTTGAGTCACCGGCGATTTCGCCGACTGATTGGTGCCACGCTGTGAAGCGTCTCCCCCCCAGCCCGGGCATTTTGCCCGGGCTGTTTTTTTGCGCCGTCGGTGCTGACGGTGGCCGCAGAACTGATCGCCCGCACCCCGTCGGGGATCTCGCCTGAGATCAAGACGGTCGCCGCGTTGAAATCCGGCTTTGGCACACGGTATTCTAGGGGGCATGACCCGAGCCGATGCTGATCCCGAAGGTGCCATGCGGGTCTCGACCGCGCTGGTGATCGAGACGCCCGAAAATGTGCGGCTGACCTATCGACTGGCGGGACCCGCCACTCGACTCCTGGCCTATCTCATCGATTTGATTCTGCGAATCGGGATCGTGGTCGCCGTCTATTTCTTCGCCTCGTTTGCGGGGGTCGTCGCGGGACAGGGGGTTTCGATCGGGATGTGCCTGGTGGTACAGTTTCTGATTGACTGGGCCTACTTTGGAGTTTCCGAGGCCTTCTTTCGCGGCAAGACGGTGGGGAAGCACGTCTTTGCCCTGCGCGTGCTGCAGGAGAAAGGCTACCCCGCCACGATGTGGGGCGCGCTGCTGCGCAATTTCGTGCGCGGCGCCGACAACCTCTCGTTCTTTGGAGTCGGATTCGTCACCATGTTTCTCTCGGGCAAATTCCGGCGCCTGGGGGACCTCGTCGCGGAAACCGTAGTCGTTGAAGAACGTCGCGTCCGTGTGCCCCGCGAACCGATCATTCTCGAAAAAATTCGGCCGTTGTCACGAAACGAACTGGGCAGCTTCGTACCGTCCGGGCAGACACTGGCCCTCATCGAAGAGTTTCTCGGCCGACGAAACGTGCTGACGTATCGCCGTGGCCACGCCATGGCCTACCTGCTGGCCCGGTCGCTCGCCAAACGACTGCAGTACTCGGGGGATCCGCAACAAGTCGAACGGTATCCGATGGCCTTTCTCGCCGCCGTTTATGCGACATTTCACCAGGCCCATGAGAAGACCGACGACGACCATGATGTGGCCGACGCCGGGGCCGAACCACACAGTCGATCTCGACGCATGGCAGAGGCCGCAACATGAACAAACGCAAATTCGTGGCGAAGCGGTCTGTGTCGTGGCGGCGCTTCGAAAAACTGCTCGACCGACTCGATACCATTTCGTTGCGAAAATTCAGCCCGGCAGACACGGCGGAGTTTTCCCGACTGTTTCGCGAATTGTGTTACGACCTCTCGCTCATTCAATCGCGCGACTGGGGTCGCGGACTGGTGTCGTACCTGAATGACCTGGTCAGCCGGGGCCACAATGCGTTTTACAGTTCCCCCCCGGGGAATCTGGCACATGTCGTGCAGTTCCTGCTCGTGGGCTTTCCGCGGTTGTTCCGCAAGAATATCGGATATTTTCTGACGGCCGCGATCCTGTTTTTCGGACCTTTGGGGATCACCTGGGGGGTCGTCCAGCACGACACGACGCTCGCGTCGCGAGTCATCCCGCCCGAGCAACTGAAAATGTACGAGAAGATGTACAGTGATCCGGACACGTCGTCATCGAAAGAAGACGACGAGGATGAAGAGGACGACGGCAGCGGAACGAAGGACTGGCGGAAAGATCCGAATTTCATGGACCAGCGGTCCTTAATGGCCGGGTTCTATATCAACCACAATACGACGATCGCTCTGCTCTGTTTTGCCCGCGGCATTCTGCTCGCGGTCGGAACCATCTACACGCTGATTGAAAATGGCATCGCCATCGGCGCTACGGCGGGTTACCTGATTGGCACGGGCCATTCCGATCGATTTTTGAGTTTCGTCGTTTCTCACGGATCCTTCGAACTGACCGCCATCGCGGTCGCGGGGGGTGCGGGGCTGATGCTGGGCAATGCCATAGTGCATCCCGGTCAACGCTCGCGCCTGGAAGCCCTGCGCGTCCGGGGACTCGAGGCAATTCAGATTGCCTGCGGAGCCGCGGCGATGTTGTTCATCGCCGCCCTCATCGAAGGCTTCTGGTCTCCGGCCGTCTCGATTCCCAATTCGGTGAAATACGCCGGGGGAGCCATCCTCTGGATCCTGGTCTTCGTCTATCTGACGACCGCCGGGCGCTGGGAGGAGCAGTCATGAAATTTGAAAACGTGGCCGTTCCGCTGGTGCCGCGGAGCACGGCCAACTGCATCGACCTGGCGCTCTGTTTCATGCGCCAGCACCTCAAACCGATTGCCGGACTATGGGCCACGATCGCCGTGCCTGCCTGCCTGCTGGTGTATGTGCTCGTCGACCAATTTGAATTCGACCTGTCGCTGGCGATTGTGGTCTTCATTTTCGCGTCGTCTCCCCTGGGGATTCTGTTAATGACGGGGGCGGCTCCCTGTGCGTTTGGGGAACGCTTCAGTTATCGCGGCACACTGCGACGACTGGGCTGGACGGACCTGTGGCTGATGATCAAGGGGCTGTTGTTGCGGGTTGCCATTCTCGTGGCGTCGATGATCTTTATCTTTCCGGGGTGGTACCTGGGGGTCAAATATGGCTTTATGGTGGAGCAGTCCGTCCTCTCGAAAATGGCCCGACATCTGCATGATCGCCGGGCCGATGAATTGCTGCAGGGCGAAATCAGCGACCTCGTCTTTCGCTCGGCGGCAATTGCCGTCTTCTGCCTGATGTCATGGTGGGTGCTGCTGCTGACGGCCGATTTCATGGGTTCAACCCTGCTCGGCTGGCCCCTGCTGATGGGACGCTACAAAGGCGATTTCTCGTACTTTACGGATCTGGGGGAATTGTTCGGGCACATTTTCCGATTCCTGGGCACAGACCCCGTCGTGATCACTGCGGAACTCGCCGTGGCTTTTCTCGTCTATCCGATCGCCCGCCTGGCCTGGTTCTTCTGTTACATCGATGTCCGCGTTCGTCGCGACTGCTGGGATATGGAACTGAAATTTCTCCAGGAAGCCCAACGACTGGAGACGACATGAACCAGTCGACCAGGTTCTGGGTGCCGCTGGCTCTCATGCTGCCCGTCGTTGGCATCGGCCTGTCACAGTCGGATGCAGGACACATACCCGAACTGACCCGTAATCTCTCGGTTCCGGTGAGTGGGGCCATCCAGCCAATCGTGGGCACATCCACGAGGGCACTCTCCCGTTTTCTGGTCACTCGCGTTCCGTCTGTGATTGCCTGGCAGACGGCCGATCCTGCCGCCGGTCGCTTTGGCGACCAGAACGATATCAGCCGCGAACTCGAACGCATTCGCGATCAGCCTGAATTTCGCCGCCTGCGTAAGTCGAAACCGAGGCCAGTGGCAGAGACCAAAACTCCTCAATGGCTGGAAGATTTCTGGGACTGGCTGACCAGCCGCAAAATGGGTGACGGCCCCAGCTTGTCAGTACTCGGCGCGATTTTGCAGGTCATCGCCTATGCGGTTGTGGCACTCATCGCCGCCGGAATCATCTGGCTGCTGGTGAAAGCCGTGCAGCGCTATCGGGCCAAGTATTCCCTGAGGATTCGCGGGAACAAGCAATTTGAAGAAGGAGAAGCGGGCCTGCCCCCCGGTGATCTGCCCTCTGACGAATACCTGCGCCGCGCCGCGGAATTTGCGGAGCGGAGCATGTATCGCGAAGCGATCGGCCAACTGATCCTGGGGGCCATGAGCCGCATTGAACGGGCCAACCTTATCCGCTTTCGTCGCGGGCTGACGCACCGTGATTACCTGCGGGCCGTGCGCAGTCGGGCGGTTCCGCATCAGGCGCTCCGGCAGATCGTCACGGTCTATGAACCGATCTGCTTCGGCCGCCGACCGGCACAGCGAGAGCACTACCAGACGTCTCTCGATGGCTATCAAACTGGGTTTCTGCAATCGTTCGACGAGGCGACAGCACCTCGGCAGACGCCACTCGCTTCCCCGACGGCCAGCGCTCATTCATAACAGGGACATCCCATGGCCGATCCATCGAAAACCGAAGACCTCGAGGTGATCTCGGCAGGTCATTTCTGGAATCGTGGCCGCTGGCGATCTGTTCTCTGGCTGGTCGTCTTCGCGAGTGTCTTGAGCCTGCAAGTCTGGTTCCCCCGACTCGATACCGACGTCAACGACACCTACAACGTCGACAATGGCGGGCGCAACGCCCTGTTTCAGTTCGTATCCCGGAGATTGCCCAGCGTTACCCGCAGCCACGAACCGTTGGCGACGCGCCTGTTGACGCTGCCACCCCAGAACACCCTGTGCCTGTTGGGACCGGCCCGACAACCCAGTCCGCGCGAGTGGGAAGCGCTGCTGAACTGGGTGATGCGCGGCGGGCACCTGGTCGTGGCGGCCCCCTGGGACAGCCCGGAAATGTCGGTGCCGCAAATCGGACTGAAAATCAACGCCACCGGAGCCAAGCCTGCCGACCATCTGTTCGGACGCGACAAGAAGCCGCAGAAAAAGAAATCGAATTCGACCGCCCCCACAAAAGACGACCAGGCATCCGAAACGACTCCGGCCGTACCGCTGCCTCCAGTAGATGCGACAAGGTTGCTGACGGCCGACCTGGACTACACCTGGAAATCGGTCGGCTCGATTCTCGCCCCGACGGCCACCGTTCTGGTCACGTCAACGGGCGGAGTGCAAGCGGTGCGAGTGCCACACGGCCAGGGGACCATTGTCGTTACCGCGTCAGATTACATTTTCTCGAACACGGCGTTGTTTGAAGAGCAGAAGCAGAACGGCGTATTGGTGGTCCGCCTGCTCGAAGCGGCGGGCACTGCTGAATCGCTGGTGTTTGACGAATCACTCAACGAAACCGGTACGCCCCGGGTTGTCGGCCTGTTGCTCGACCCCATCTTGCGCCCGGCCACTGTGCAGATTGTCGCGCTGCTGTTGCTGTTTGGCCGTTGGGGAAATCGACGTTTCGGGCCTCTGCTGCGAGAGTCGCGGCAAGCCCGCCATGATGTTTCTGATCACACGAATTCCCTGGGGAACCTGTACTACAAAGCACACCATGGAACCGGGGTGCTTCGCGAGTACTTCGAACAACTGAAAACGGAACTCAAGTTACGTTTTTCGACAGCCCAGGAGGCTCGCAACCTGCAGCGAATCGCAGAGCAGGCCGGGCTGACACTCGAAGAAGTGCAGTCGCGACTGAAGGCCGCTGAAGCAGCGACCCGTCAGTCAAAACTCTCTCGGCACGTGGCCGCCGGGCATATTCGCAAACTTGCCGAATTGCGCCAGGCACACCACAAACCCCATCTCCGCGCCCCCGCCCCCAAGACGCCACCGTCAAACTGACGCCGGGGCCTCGCGCCAAGCCCACAGCCATTCCCCGCCGGCTAATTGGAAGTCTTCTCGCCCTTCAGATACGCGATCAAATCCGCCAGTTCCTGCGGCGTCATGGTTTTTTCGAGCAATTGCGGCATCAGCGACAGTTTGCTCGAAACGAGCGATTCAATCTCGCTGCGCAGGACCGTTTCTTCTTTACCCAGTTGTTGCCTCAGGGTAACGCTGGTCGCCGTTTCTGAGGCAATAATGCCGGTGACGACGCGGCCGGCTTTTGTTTCCAGAATGTAGGCACCAAATCCCGGAGTGATTTCTGCTTCCGGAATCAGAATATGCAGCAGAATCGCCTCTTTGGGTTGATTACGGATGCCAAACAGATCGGGCCCCACCGGCGTGCCCTCGCGGTCAAGACGATGACATACGGAACAATTCTTTTTGAAAACGGCCCGGCCATTGTCTGAGTTCGGAACCAGCGACAACACCTTTTTATATTCCGCGTAGACCTGAGCCCGATCTCCGCTTTGCGTGCTGGCATACAGCCGGGTCGCTCGTTCACGCAAGGCCCCGTCAGGATGTTCGGTCAAACGTTTTCGGCGCAACGGATCGATCGCCGCGGGCGGCACAGCCCCGGATTCCAACGCGGCGAGCACACCCGGTAAATGTTGCGACATCGACAGGAGGGCCGAGACTACATCTTCGCGCAGGGCCGGCGTGTAACCCGCAAATTGCGATTCTTCGAGCAAAGTCGCGGCAATCGACGGATCGGTCATGCCCCCCAGGGCGCGAATGGCTCCCGACTGCACCTCCGCCGGTTGCTGGGGGTCGACGAGACCCAGCAACACCGGTCCGGCCTGAGAAAAGTCGGCATGCGCCAGCAGTGCCAGCGCAATTTGCCGTAACTCGACCGGCTGCTGGCTGTCAGCCGCCATCCGCAAGGCCTCTCGAAACAGTCCCGCAAGCCGCGTTTGGTCCTGCGCCGTCTGTGGCGTATCGATTCCGCTGGCCACCACGGACGCCAGCACGGAACCGTGGCCCCGGGCGACTCCTCGATTCCGCAGCGCATCGGCAAACCCGGTCAGAAATGCCGCCGTCATGGGTAACTGCGGCAGAGGTCGTTGCAACCACTGCCGCGTTAACCCCGGCCATTTTTCTTCTGGAACTGAGGCCCCCATCAATCGGCCCAGTTCCGAGAATAAAGGCAATCGTTGCCGCATGACGGACGATTCTTCATGGGCCTCATCCTGCAGTCGCAGAGCCGTGTCCATAAACGCAGTTTCGCGGCCGGAAATCGAACTGAAGACCGCAGCCCGGGTCCAGCGATCCGCCGCATCTTGAATACCGATCCGAGCCAGCGCCTCAACGGCCCGCGAGTCGGTCGTAGCCCCACAGGCAATTGCCACCTGAAATCGCAACCGCGCCGAGGCGGCAGTCTGCAACGGCAGAATGCGCTCGAATAACACCGGGCTGGTCTGCAATCGCGACTCGGTAATTTCGACGGCAATCTCTGGACTTGTTTCCAAACCCCGCGACAGGGCTGCATCGCTCAAGGCGCCCCACGTGTCCAGCAGGCGCAACGCATGGACCGCCGAGAACCCGCCATTTTCAATTGCCTGTTCCAGTAAAGGAATCGCCTCGGGGTCATGCCGCTCGAGTAACAAACGTTGAGCGGTGCTGCGGCGCCAGCCATCCGCATCAGACAGCCAGCCACATAACTCCGCCGTCGTGGCCTGGCGGACATTGACCGTCCGCCGAGCGCGAAGTTCTGCGGCGGGAATATCCGAACGTCGAATCCGATAGATTCGCCCCATGCCTTTGCCCCCTTCGAAATCGGTGTGCTTGCGAATCTCGACGGGCAAATAATCGGGGTGCTCGATTGTCCGGCGATACATATCGCAGACGTAGAGGGCCCCTTCGGGACCATGGGCCAAAAACACCGGGCGGAACCAGTTATCGGGACTGGCGACGAATTCCATTCCTTCGCGGGCCCGCCAGGCGGAAAACGTGGCTCCGTTCGTTTCCAGCCGATCAAAATGAATGAGGTTGCCGGTCGGATCGCAGGAAAAGGCACCACCCCGATACGAAGCCGGCAGCCCCGTGCCCCGGTAAATCGTGACCGCGCAGGCTGCGGTAAACGTGCCGGCATGCGAGTCCGCGGTGGTGACATTACTGCTGATCGGATACAGCCTGGCCGCGGCCCCATGCCCCTTGAGTGGTTCCGGCGCCAATTCTGCCGGACAGTTCTGGACGGTTTCAGAGAATGCCAGGTGCGGATTTCGTCGCAGCACACGCGACGGCAAAACCACGTGCTGCACCTGCACGCGGTTGTAACAAATGAAGCGCCGGCCCCAATCGTCGAACGTCAGGCCGAACTGCGCCCCACCATCAGCCGCTTCGTATTGATTCGTATCGGGACGAAAACGAAAATCGGTCCGCTTGAGTTCGACCGGCGGCCGCGAGGGACTGTCAGGCGACGTCACACTGCCCCCCATCAACCCGCTCGTTAAGTACACCCAGTTATCCAGGCCCAGGGTGGGATGACTGACCCGCAATTGTGTGCTGCCGGCTGTCGAAAAACCCGTAAACAGAACTTTTCGGACATCCGCCTGTCCGTCACCGTCCAGGTCCTGCAGAAACAGCACATCGGGGGCGCAGGTGACGATCAGCCCACCCCGCCA
>JAFEBR010001080.1 GCA_018242565.1 Planctomycetota bacterium
TTCAAGGGACCCAGATCGGCATGTCGTCGACCCCCCTGTCACAACTCGATGCCGCCGAAGCCTCGCCGCTGTCGATCGTGCTGTGCATTCTGTCACTCTTGAATGGACTGGCTTACGGGTTCATCGACTTCGCCACCGACGTCGATACACTGGGTGGCGGCGAAGTGGATATCAGCACGTTTCTGAGTGGCGCGGCCCTGGTCCTGTCGCTTACCGGATTTGGCTTTGGCGTGCCCTACACCGTCTTTGAAAAAGACTCCAACGATTGGACGCCGGGAGATACAATCTGCGTCGCCGTCTGGGGATGGAGCACCCCTTCGCTGCTGCTTAACCTCGCCACGTTTCTGTCCACGAAATACAAACAGCGACTGGCCAAGTATCTGACCGTCGGCCCGGACACAGTCGCGGCCATCGGCTTGATCCAACTGGCCGTGGGAATTGCCGCGGCGACCATCTATTCCGACCCGGACAGTGGCTACAACGGCTTCAATTCGGCGGGCGGAATCATCACCCCCATTCCCTCGATCGGCAAACTGCTGCTGCTTCCGAAAAATGAAGCACTCATGCTGATTCTGGGACCACTGGATCTGATCTGCGACTTCGGCAGCGGACTGTGCAGCTTTGCCGGTGACATCTGAGCCGGTCGATCTCCGTCTCGACATGCCCACGCAATCGAGGGCGTGACGCAGTGGCGACCCGACGAGTGCCGCTTTTCAAGAGGCATTGTCGCCGCACAGCGCTGCGAGCTTGCGAATCGTTCCCCAATTACGTGTCGTCAAGTGCTGCCACTTCGGACCCAGCAGCGATTTTCCCGTCGGACTTTCCAGAATGCCTCCGGCAAACGCGATGTACGCAGCACGGGGCGTGATCCACAAACGTTCGGATGTCTGCACCAGCGACCGCAGGCCCTCCAACTCGGCGATGCGGGCGGCGTCCATCGATAGCACGACCAGAAACCGCGACTGCTGACCCTCAGTCGGTGTGCTCGGCGTTTCTGACACAATCGAAAGGAACTCGCTCGCCGATTTGACAATCACCGGCGTCGTCACCTGAAATTCGCGGTCGATTGCCGTGGCGATCTGAGCGGCATGCTTCGCGGGATCGCGTCCGCTGGCCGTGAATACGGCGTTTCCGCTGTTGAGGACCGTCTGGACGGCTCGATAGCCGAGTTCTTCCAGCACCGCAACAAACCGGGCCATCGGCACGCGGTTGTTTTTACCGACGTTGACTCCACGAAGTAGCACAACAAAACGCGGCACGGCGAAAGTCAGTTTCTGCTGGAGATTTCAGGGTTGGCGGCACCGTCCCACGTTATCGCAAGGCGCGCCGCGGCCTGCAAGTGCTGCTGTGGCGTGCCATTCGTGCCGGCGTTCGAACACCTTCAGCAGTCAAGCCTCCCACGCCGTACGCTCGAAGCACACGGCGTTTCGCAGGCGATGCCGCGCCACTTGGGCGGGCGTCAGCCCTTCAGTCCCAGCAACTCGCGGGCTTCGGCTTGACCGGCGGCGGGACGGCCGTATTCACTGGCGGTGACGCGCGCGAGGGCCACGAGATGTCGCCAACGAGCCGAGGGACGGGTGGCATGGAAATCATCCCACACCGTCTGGAAATATTTCTCGGCGTGCAGAGCCCCATCTTCACTGATGGCGAAGCGGGCCAGCGTGCCAAACAGTCGGTCCACCGGCAACGACAGTTGCCCATACCGCTGCACGACGGCCGTCGCATGCCCCTGCAAGTTGTTCTGGATGGCGTCTTCAAGTTTCGCCAGCAGACCGTCGGCGTCTTGCGCCTGCAGGCGGTCGAGATGATGTTTGACCGGCAGTGGTTCCGCCAGCAGATTGCCCGGGTAATTTCGGTCGCGGGCGACTTGCCAGGCGCCAATGATCAGGCAGGCAAACACATTCCGTCCGGAACTGACTCGGGCCAAATTACGCCACGCGTTGGCCGCATCACTGGCATGAACCCCCACCGAATCCCCGTGGACCGATCCGGCAGGTTTCAGCCGATCTTCCCATTGCGGCAGTCGACCTCCATCACGTAACACCAACAGGCTGGCGGCCAGCGAGATGGCTTCACCAATCGCTGCCGGCTCGATGCCATCCGCCAGCGCGCTGGCCGCCGCGCGACCGGCATCTTCAGGCGAAGCGCTCGAGAACGTCTGGCTGAGGTGCTCGATCAGCGCGTCGTCGGCTCGTTTCGTACCGGGCACCCGCCCGGCCAACTGAAATTCATCCAGCAGTTTGACCAGCAGTGTGCCATGGGGAGTCGTTTCTGGGCGCTGCTGTGGTTCGGCCTTGATGCAATACCGCACCGACTGCCGCAGCAGCGTCAGCGCGTGTTGCGTCCCCACCAGTTCCTGCATTTCCCAGGCCCGATACGGCAACACCGTGCGGTGGACTTCGGGATGGTAATCGTAGACCGCCGGCAACAGAGCATTGAGCGCCGCACCGCGGTCGGTCGCAACCAGACCGGCCAGCAATTCTTCCGCGTGCTTCACATCGCGAGTGCGGACCGCGGCCGGGAGCGTGTCAGCCGAGCTGTTGCTCGCCACGGCGTTCTCGGGCAGGCCATGCAGCACTTCGGCGCTGCGTCCTCCAAAGTCCTGAATGCGGCTGCTGTTGCGGTACAACACCTTGAGAATGGGAAGTGCCTCGGCGCCGGCGGGCATCAGTGCCGCCATTTTCAAGGCGGGCGAGAGAGCCATGAACGTATGGAAGCCGATGTAGTCTTCACCCCCAAACGTGCGGGCGTTCGCCAAGGCTCCGGCGGCCACCAGCGTCTTCAAAGGCAGGCCGGCTTGGAGTTTGGCGACGAGTGTGGGTTGCAGCCGCGCCAGAGGTGTTTCCTGCAGCGCACAAACCAGCGGTTCCAAGTCACCGAAGGTCAGAGCCGAGTCGGGTGCGTCCGCGAATGCGCGGGGGACCAGATCCAAATCAACCGCGAGACTGGAACCGAGAGTTGCCAGCAACGTGCCGCGCCCCACATTGGCCAGGAAACGACGACGTGAATGCCTGTCTGACATGTCCAAACTCCTGCCAAGGAAGTAGAGGGATCCGCTGCCCATCAGCTTATCGGTCACGACTTACCGAAGCAAACAAATTCCTGAATGAATGTTACCGGAGATCGGTGACACCCAGAGAGCAAACAGGCTGCGAAATCCACCGGCGGCCAATCTGGCATTCAATGTGAATCTCGGCATCACGAGGGGCCCCGTGACGGAATGACCGCTCGTCATGTCGCCCCTCGATCTCTCCAGGCAGCCGGCGGGCACCCGGCTCGCCCCGTTGCGTATGGTGTACGAGCCACTAAGATATTTGCATGCAACCGCGTTGATGCGACTGGCGGTGGTCAGATATTTCGAAAATTATCCTTTGATTTTTGTTTTGCAGGAGTTGGGGAATGCTGCGTTGTGTTTGGCTCGCGTCGTGCCTGATGGCCTTGAGTGGTCCGTGGACCAGCTCGCTGTTCGCGCAGCAGAAAATTGATGCGCAATGGGTCTGGTTTGATGAAGGCAATCCGGCGGAATCGGCACCGGCGGGAAAAGTCTGGTTCCGCAAGGAATATCGGGCTGAGGAGCCTTCCACCGGCGCAGCGATCATTGCCTGCGACGACGCTTTTGTATTGTGGGTGAACGGTCAGAAAGTTGGCGAAGGGGGAGGCACGAAGTCGTCGTTCTTCAACCTGAACGGCATTGTCGGCCGGGGAACCAACGTCTTCGCCATCGAAGCCACTAACAAATCCGGACGCGCCGGTCTGTTCGTCGACGCCGAGATCCGCGGCCAGAGCGGGCACAGCCTGCCGTGCGATACCAATGGCGAATGGAAAGCCACGCGCCAGGCCCCCCAGGGAGATGCCTGGCTGAAACCCCGCTTCAACGACGCCACCTGGAAAGCGGTGAAGGTGCTTGGCCCGCATGCCTCTTCGCCCTGGAAAGAGATCTCGGTCGAGCTCGCCGACGTGGCCCGTTTCCAGTTGCCACCCGGATTTGAAATCAAACGCATTGCCGAAAA
>JAFEBR010001081.1 GCA_018242565.1 Planctomycetota bacterium
CCCAAAGTAATACCCAACAATTGTGCCCAGAATCCCGACAAAAATTGTCAGAACGTCTTTCCCGGCGCGGAAATGTTCTTCCAAATCCGGCGGGTCCAAAACAACTGCGGAGAGAATCACAATCAGACCGAACGCGATGGACACTATAGTAATTACAAACGTGATCAATCCTCTCGCTATCGAAACATTAGCAAGCGAATTCAGCAACCCTTGATACGCAATTCCGTACCACAGGGCCAGAGTTGAAACGAGCGCCATGACTCCGAAGATTACATATCGCAACCAAGGAGCCACGCTGACTGAAGATCGACGTTGCAGCGATTCCAACGTCTGCCGTGCCGCCGCCAAATCGCGTTCCGCCTTACGCCGCGTTTCTTTGGCATCCTTCCGTTGTTTGCGCTTCGCTTCATTGTCTTCTTCGTCCGGCTTTAGCGAAAGCGCCTCTTCATTCTTGACAGCTTCATCTTTTGCCAGCGATTTTTCTTTGACGCTTTCCGCCGCCAGTTCCAAAGCAACGACCGACGCTTCGTAATCCTGAGCGACGATAACTACCGGTTGACTTCCGCCTTTTTCGGCAGGAAATAATAGCACCTTACCACCGATCAGGAGCGCCGCGAGAGCGATAAAAAATCCCCACCAGAGAATCTGCACTTGTATCTTATTCATAATTTCCTCGTGGAATTGTCAGACATGACAGCGGTGGCATGAATGATGATAACGATTCGCGTAAACCACTTACAATCAGCTTTTGCTGAAAATACAGAATGCGTCCGGTAACGGAATACGAACCGACCCGTCATTTCGCCTTGGGCCTTCCGTGATTTATGGTTTGGAGACTATTCTGCCGAGGTGGCAGCGGCACTTGATTGCTCCCCTCCCCGAGTCGTTCCACACAAATGTTATCAATGCTCGAAATCTCGTGTCCGCAAGAAATCCCATTAAATACAACCGCAATTTACCCCATTTCTAATTACCAACCGTGAACGTATTCGATTCCAATACTTCGACGAGGAATGACACGGCTCCTGATGGGGCGATCTTATGGCCTATCGGCAGCGAGACTGATTTAGTCTGCATTTTTGTATACCCATCGCCACCAAACAGGCGCATACGCTCCATCGCGCGCCAAGGTTAATTGCATGTTGCGCACTCCTGGAAATCATTCGGCGATTGGAGAATCTCAATACTGAAGACTTCGAACCATCAGGGGATTCGACCGTCTCAACATGTGGATGCACTTCTGGCTCTGCAGTGTCCCGGCATGGACTTGAGCGCAACCGCGTTTTGACAGTCCGACGTCGAGCAACGTAACCGCCCGCCGATCCCGTGGGGCAGCGAGTCGAGTCGGGCGGCGGGCCCAACAGGTGGTGAGCCGGGTCGTCGGCGAAACGGCGAAGTGCAAATGTCGTAAAATTCGTTTCGAATCTGGCAGCGATTTCCCGTGCACCCCGAAAGCCCCGTTCGCCTGCCACCAGATACTGCCTGGGCCGACGGATAGAGTGGTGATACGGTCCGAGGTGACCGCATTGATACGCCAACCTCAACAATTCGAAGACCTTCCAGAACTTTCGTTTATCTCGTGGTTCCGACTTTTCTTTAACCGCGAAATCCCCGCCAGATCACGAAATGCCTGTTTGCGATTGTCTGGACTTCCAGCCCAGCTGCGTGCCAGCCGCGTTTCGAGATGTCGAAAGACGCAGGCAAACGGCCAGAAGGCACGGGCGGTGATCGCGGGGCCGAGCCATGAGACGCTCCTGACACGTTACAAACTTGTCCCACGGGGCCGTTCTCTGAAATTCAAAGGCACCCAGGCCGATTTTCGTGGCAGACGGAAATCCACGTAAATTCGAGCTAACCGTCGAATTTCCAAAGAACTTTTCAGACCGGTCTTCTTACGACTTGCGGAATTACTTGCACCTGTCGCAACCAGCAGTCAAAATCAATTTCACGTTCGCGACGGAAGTCTGACACGAACAAACTGACGACAGTGGCGTTTCGAGCAAGTAACCGGGCAGGTCGGAACTCACAGAA
>JAFEBR010001082.1 GCA_018242565.1 Planctomycetota bacterium
CAGCGAATCACGACGTCCAAATCCTGATTCGACGTTGCCCAAACTCCTTTGCGGCTTGGCGGCTTGGCGTGCGCCCTGTTCGTCGAACTAAGAAACACGCTGTTGAAGGTCAAAAATGAGGATGCGGTGATCAGCCGATACCACAGAGGGCCAGGACCGAGTTGTGTGTGGATTTTATATGCGGTGTCGGTGTCGGTCTGCGCCAGTTGATTTGCGATCACCACGATTCTCCAGAAAAAAGAAGGCTCACGCAAAGCCGCTAAGGCGCAAAGAGAAACTGGCGGGGTTGCGCCTGGCCTTGGCAACGGATTCCTGCCGGACCGCTGGGAATGTTGTGGTGGAACCCAAGAAACTGCCAACATGACTCCCAGCGAATCACGACGTCCAAATCCTGATTCGACGCTGCCCAAACTCCTTGGCGGCTTGGCGTGCGCCCTGTTCGTCGAACTGAGAAACACGCTGCTGAAGGTCAAAAATGAGGATGCGGTGATCAGCCGATACCAGAGGGCCAGGACCGGGGCGCCGGCTGTTCAACGCTTGCGACTGGGCGCCTGGGGTGCGACAATTATTTCTAAGGACTTGGTAACAGCGACCGACGAAGATTACATTGCCCGGCCTGAGAACTCGCGCAGACGGACCATGACTGGTGTCACCCAGATTCTCGCGTCGATTGAGCACGGCAATCATCACGCCGCCGAGCAGCTTTTGCCGCTCGTTTACGAAGAGCTTCGCAAATTGGCGGCGGCGCGAATGGCTGCCGAGTCCCCGGACCAGACGCTCCAGCCAACGGCGCTGGTCCATGAGGCCTATCTCCGACTGGTGGACGTCGAGCGTCAGCAACATTGGAACAGTCGGGGGCATTTCTTTGCGGCGGCAGCCGAGGCGATGCGCCGGATTCTGGTGGAACAGGCGCGGCACAAGCGGCGCGACCGTCATGGCGGCGGGCTGCGCCGCAGGGAATTGCTCGAAGAACAACTCACGGTCGCACGCGGTGATGAGCGGATCCTTGCGCTTGACGATGCATTGACCAAGCTGTCGCAGATCCGACCGCAGGCGGCACAGCTCGTACAACTCCGGTATTTCGCGGGCTTATCAGCCGACGAGGCCGCACTCACCGTCGGGATCGCTTCTCGTTCTGCCCGTCGGCTCTGGGTGTTTGCCCGGGCCTGGTTGCGCCGTGAGATGGATGCCTGGTACGATCGCAATCCCTGATGAATTCAGGGTTTATGGTTTTTTTTCGGAATCTTGGCCGGTTTTTCAGGGGAATGTCGCATTGATTAGTGAATGCGCACGTCGACCAAGCGGCGTGCCACGGAGCGGATCAGATGACCGAACAATCACTTCCCGAAGAATCCATCTTCCTCCAGGCTCTTGAGATCAGTTCGCTTGCCGACCGGGTCGCCTTTCTGGATCGCGCCTGCGGCGACAACCGGCAGTTACGTGCCGAAGTCGAAGGCCTGTTACGGTCCCATCAGAACACGGGGGACTTTTTTGATTTGCCTGGCGAACCGGCATTCGGGAAGGCCAGCCACCCGCCTTCCGCAGAACGAATTGTCGCCGAGGGGGTCGGGAGTCAAATCGGCCCGTACAAGCTGTTGGAGCAGATCGGCGAAGGGGGGATGGGAACGGTCTACATGGCGGAGCAGATCCATCCGGTCCACCGGAAGGTCGCGCTTAAGCTCATTAAAGCCGGGCTCGACAGCCGGCAGGTCATTGCCCGTTTCGAGGCCGAGCGCCAGGCGCTGGCGTTGATGGACCACCCTCACATTGCCCGCGTGCTCGACGCCGGGACGACGGGGGCGGGGCAGCCCTACTTCGTGATGGAGCTCGTCCACGGCGTCACCATCACAAAATACTGCGACCAGCATCGACTTTCTCCGCGACAACGGCTGGAACTGTTCGTGCCTGTGTGTCAGGCGATCCAGCATGCACATCAGAAGGGCATCATTCACCGAGACATCAAATCGTCGAATGTGCTGATCGCCCGGTACGATGGCAGGCCCGTTCCCAAAGTCATCGACTTCGGCGTCGCCAAGGCGGTCGGCCAGAAACTGACCGATGCGACGCTGTTCACGGAATTTGGGGCGATCGTGGGGACGCTGGAATACATGTCTCCCGAGCAGGCCGAACAGAACCAGCTCGACATCGATACCCGCAGCGACATCTATTCACTGGGAGTGCTGCTCTATGAGTTGCTGACAGGCACCACGCCACTTGACAAGAAGCGGCTGCGAGGGGCAGCCATTCTTGAACTCCTGCGAATTATCAAAGAAGAAGAGCCGCCGAAGCCCAGCACCCGCCTGAGCGCGACTGAGGAATTACCTTCGATCGCCGCCAATCGCAGTCTCGAACCGAATAAACTGAGCGGGCTGATGCGGGGCGAGCTCGACTGGATCGTGATGAAGGCGCTGGAGAAAGACCGCAACCGCCGCTACGAGACGGCCAATGGTTTCGCGATGGACATTCAGCGGTATCTGGCCGACGAGCCTGTGCTGGCCTGTCCCCCCTCAGTCGGCTATCGGCTGACGAAGTTCGCGCGGCGGAACAAGGGGGCCTTGTCGGCAGCGGGCTTGGTCGCGATCGCGCTGTTTGTGGGGACTGGGGTCAGCATCTGGCAGGCGATTCGAGCGACGCGGGCGGAAGGACTGGCCCAGACACGGCTCGAGGCCGAAACGAAGGCGCGGTCCGAGGCGGTCAACGCCCGCAATGAGGCCGAAGCCGGCCGTGAGCGGGAGAAAACGCTCAAAGACGAGGCAGTGCAAGAAAAGCAGCGCGCCGAGGCGAACTTCGACAAGGCGCGTCGGGCCGTCGATGAGTATTTGACGCAGGTCACCGACAACCAGTTGCTCTCGGTCCCCGGGTTGCAGCCTCTGCGCGAAAACCTGCTGTCGGCCGCCCTCAAGTTCTATGCCGAGTTTACGCAGGAGCGAGCCGACGACCCCACCCTCCAGCGGGAACTGGCTTCGGCCCATTTCCGTCTCGCACGGATCCACCAGGAATTGGGGCAGACTGGCCCATCTGCCGGGTCCAACACCGAGGCCATTCGTTTGTACGAGCGACTTCGCGACGCGGGGCACTTTGATCAGGATGCGCAACTGGCTTTGGCCAAAGCCTATTACTACGCCACCCGCTACGAAGACACTGTCAAGCTGTGTCAAATTGTATTGCGTGCCGAACCAGAACATGCGGAAGCACGCAGCCTGCTGGCAGAGACTTACAACTCGCTGGCAGTCAGTGCAGGCAACAATCCCAAGAGCATCGACGCAGCTCTCGATTACCACCGCCAGGCGTTCGAACTGCGCCAGGCACTCGTTCACGACTTTAATGAGAATGCTTCCTATGTCGCTCAACTTGGCGGCACGCTGAACAATCTGGGAGTACTGCTGGATAAGCAAGGAAAATCAGAAGAAGCCGCAGCCATGTTTGAGCGGGGCGTCGAATACTCGGTGCAAGCCTACGAGAAGGCCCCGCATTCGATCCTGTGGGGGCGCTGGCTGTGCAATGGATTGCGCAACCTCGCGCAGACACATGCGGCACTGGACCACAACCGTGACGCACTTGCTGCTTACCAACGGCTGGTCGTCGTCAGCCGCAAACTGGTGTTCGAGAACCCGGCGGTGACCAGCCTGCGGGGAGAATTGTGCAAAGCACACCTGGTATTGGCCCGGCATCAACGACAGATGGGGGATTCAGCCGAGGCCCTACGCACGTTTCGAGACGCGCGTGACGTGCTGGAGCACATCCCGCATGAAACAGCCCAGCAACTCTACGAACTGGCGACGGTCTATGCAGAACTGGCGCAGCCCGCGACAGGCCAGGTGGCGCCCGACGAGGATGAAGCCGCCGATCGGCTGCGCCATCTCGAATTGGCGCTGCAGACACTGCACAAAGCGGCTGACGTGGGCTTTATCGACGCGAAGGCGCTCAAAGCCAATCGTGTGTTCGACGCCCTGCGCGAAAGACTCGACTTTCAGCAACTTGTCTCGACGATCGACAAAGCCGCCCAGGCTCAGCAGCTTGCCGCCCGCAAGGAAGGATCGGCCCAGCAAAAGCTCGCCGACCGGATGAAGGCCGCCCAATTGCTCAGCGATATCTTGAACGAGCAACCCGGCGCGATGGGGCATCGCAGAACGCTGGCGGCGACGCATCACTCGATCGCCATGATCCAGATCGGTCTGAAGCAGTTCGACGAGGCCGAAAGGTCACTCCAGCAGGCGCTCGGGCTGCGGGATGCTCTCCGACAGGCGCAGCCTGGGAAGCCTGAACTGGAAGTCGATTGGATCGGCGAGCACGTTTCGCTCGGCAATCTGTATTGGCAAACCGGTCGCTTTCCGGAAGCGCATCGAATCTGGCAGGAATGCTCGCCGAAACTGTTGGCCATCGCCGACGCCCATCGTGATCGAGTGGCGCTCCAGAAACAGATCGGCGGCCTCGAACGTCTGATGGGAGATGCATACGCGAACTATGGACTGTGGCCGCTGGTGCGGGAATACGCCGTGCGGAACAGTCGCTTTCATCGAATCACGCGTAACGCCAAAGATGCCGAGTACGCGCCGCTGTTGCTCACGGGCGCCGATCCCCAGGTCGTCAACGAATACCTCACGTTGCTGGGCGAGCAACTCAAGGGGGCAGAAGCGGCTGAAGACTGGCACATTACACATCTCGTTCGCGTCGCCGCGATCAGTCAATCTCCCGCTCTCTCCGCCGACGATCTGGTTTCACGATCCCGCAAGTTACTGGCGGATCAGAAGGGAGGCGCCTGGTTTGCCGCCGCGCTGGCGACGACCCTGTATCGGGCGGGGGCCTTCAGCGAAGCGCAAGAGATCTTGCGCGCTCACGACGTCGTCCGCGCGTTGGGTACGTCTCAATTCGCCGATTCGCACCCGTTTTCATTCCGACAGAAACCGTTCCTGGACGCGCTTGTCGCAGCGGCAGTGGGCGACCAGCAAGAAGCTCAGGCAGGTTTTGCGAGGGCCGAGGCGCTCTATCAGGAACTTGGTCTATTAATTGTGACGCGCCCCGCAAACGGCTCTGCCGGACTTCCCCAACCGCACCCGCATGAACTGGCCTATCTGCAGGCACTGCGGCGGGAAGCCTGGTTGCGCGTCAAGGGGGCCGCGGCGCCCGACGATGCGTGGCAACACCTGATCCAGGCGCGCGGCTATCGGTTGATCGGAGAGATCGAACAGGCCGACCGCGAGATGGCCGCGGCCGCGACGGCCGCTCCCGACGATCCTCAGGTCTGGCTTGGCCAGGCCCGCTTGCAGGCTCAATGGAGCGATTGGGCAGGTTCCGCGGAAAAGGCCTGGAGTCGCGCGGTCGAGTTGGCTGGGGGCGACCCGCGTCCCTGGATCGACCGCGGACGCTGGCATGCCGAGCGCGGTAAAACGGAACTGGCCGAAGCCGACTTAGGCAAGGCCGCGTCGCTCACTCCCGACGAGCTCAACAAGTTTCTGGAAGCGGGCTGGTGGGTGGCAGGCCCGTATCCGCAGGAACTCAAAGAGTTCTGTCCGCCGGAGATGGATCCCGATCCGTCGCGGCCGATCCCCATTGTTGATCCGAAGACCGGGTTGTCGGTCGAACCGGTGAAATGGCGGTCCTGCCTCTCCGGGCGGCAGGGCCGGGTCGATCTCAGCTCGCTGCAGATCCGCAGCGAGAATGCGGCTGTCTACGCTCTGGCGCACGTCTTCGCGCCAGCCGAGCAGACCAAGCTGCTCCTCGTCCCCAAAACGCAACCGATCCGGGTGTGGATCAATGGCGTGCTGGTGGAGGACTTTGTACCGGGTGAATATCCGACCCAACCCTGGTACGACTCGGCGCTGCGGATCCCAATCGCGCTGCGCGCCGGGCGGAACACATTTCTCGTCAAGGTACGGACTCCCGATTTTACGTTGCGCATTGGCGACACTCCTCGTGATCGCGCATTGTTTCTTGCGGAACAGGACCGGTTTGTGGAAGCC
>JAFEBR010001083.1 GCA_018242565.1 Planctomycetota bacterium
GCAACAAAGGTCTGTCCGAGGTGATTTGGATAGTCGATATAAACCTTGGACCGCTCAATTCGAAATTCGTGCGGTCTTATGTTCTGAATTGCCCGATAATTTTGCAGGCAGATCACCTGAAAGAACTCTTGAAGCTTGTTTTTTTCTCCAAATTCTTCGACATGTTTTCCAATAAAGACACCGATTCTGCCGTCCCAGTCTGGCTGTCGAAGCTCAATCGCAAAATCGAAATCACTTTCCGGCAAATCACCAAGTTCAACAAGCCATACGGTTTCCGATGAGACTTCCAGGGCCCGGAGGCCTGGCTCATCGACGAAGTCGTGCCGTCCGCGGCCACGTTTGCCTTCCCACGTCGAGCGTGATGGACTCTTGCCGAAGGCCGTTATGAAATCTTGTTCAGCGCGAGATGTTGGGATAGGACTCTTTGCAGCTCCTGGTGCCAGTGGGCTGTTGCCCGTTGTTGGTTGTGTTTTCGGAGTGTTTTCGGGACGTGTGATTGATGCGATTGTGCCGAGGACACCCACGACCAAAATGCCCGCGGTCACAAGTGCTAATCCCCCAAAACTCCAGAAATTAGAATTCTGGTTCGACTTGTTATCGAATGGATTCGTTTGGGTAACCGGGGTGGGCGAATTTGCTTGCGTGCACCAGTTTCGCAGGTCGGTGGCCAGGTCACCCGCCGTCAGGTAGCGGTCGGACATTTTCTTCTCGAGACACTTCAGGCAGATCCGTTCGAGTTCTTTGGGGATCGACGGATCGCGGGCGCGCAAGGGGCGCGGTTCCGAACGCAAGATCGAGTCGGTGATTTCTGCGGCGGTCCGCCCGGCGAAGGGGCGGACTCCACACAGCATTTCATAGAAAATGATGCCTAGGCTGAAGATGTCACTGCGGCCGTCAACCAGGTGGCTTTCAAACCGGGCCTGTTCAGGCGACAGGTAGGGGCGGGTCCCCTGTTGGGCCGGGGGCTCGAGCAGTTGCTCGCGCTCGGAAATTGCCAGGCCAAAATCCGAAATATGTGGCCGCCCCCGTTTGTCCAGCAGGATGTTCTGTGGTTTAAGGTCGCGGTGTGTGATGTTGTCCTGGTGTCCGTGTACTTCATCCAGCGCCGTTGCCAGATCGGCGACCATTTCCGCAATTTCACGACAGGACAGCCGCGGGCGTGACGGATCCGCAAGTCGGGCGGCAAGCGTTTCGCCTTCGACCAATTGCATGACGATATGAAAATCGGCGGGATCGTCGGCAACGTCGATCACACGCACAATTCCAGGAATGCTTTCCAGGGAGGCGACTCGACGTGCCTCGGCGAGAAACTGAACGCGGATGGATTCTGGAAAAACCTTGTCGGGACGGGGCAGCTTGATCGCGACATCTCGGTCCAGACGCACATCGCGGGCGCGCCAGACTTCGGCAAATCCGCCGATTCCAAGACGAGCGACTCGCTGGTAACGGGAAAGTCCGGCTGCCGACGAAGACGTGTGTGAGCTGGCAACTCCGACAGCACTGGACGCGACCTGGAAGTCGCCATCATCTGTATCCGAGACACCCACTTGAAATTGCAGTGTCGAATCCAGATGCGCCGGTTCAGGTGTTGAATGGGCGAAAACCGCTACGATTTCATCGCGGTATTGCGGGAATCGGCAGACGTAATCGGCTGCTGCGGGAGTTTCCCCGCGATCTCGCCGAAAATTGATTTCCAGACCGACGAGAATCGTGGCCATTTGAGCCAAATCGCTGCCGCGAAAATTCTCCAGCGAGCACTCGATCGTCAGCGGGTTGCCCGATTTCCAGGAATCAATAAATGCCGACGTGCACGCGGCGACCGCCGCGCTGCTGTCCGCCTTCGAAAATGATTCCCGCTGCGCATCCAACATGGTCGACCCAACCAAAATCGGAAGACAGAATTGACCCAGAGACAAACGATGTCTGAAATGCTAACGGTCCCCAACCGGGAAAGCAATATGTTTCTGGCGGGAGTCGAATTCCACGCGGCGTCGCTGAGTGTCTGTCACGGTTTTCAAGTGGGATCAGGAGTGATTTTCGGGCAAATTATCCAAGTCGAACTCGACACTTGGTGCCGTCAAGCTGTGGAGGGATGAATCCCCCGGCCAGGCTCGCCCGATTCGCGACCAGAGATCCGATCGGCGCATTCCATCAGTTCAATTTCGCCCGGTGGGTGTACAACGGGACCGCGAGGAAATTGGCTCCGATCTCGGTGATGGGAAGGCCAGCAGGCCAAACAGAATGCTGCGGGTGGACATCAGACCGATGAGCGTCTGGCTCCACACTGCGGGGATTGTGAGTTCATTTCCCCCGTAACCGGCCACGACGAGTCGCAGAGGGGGACGGCGCCAGAGTCGGGCACAGCGACGACCGGCAGCGATTCGATGATGACAGTGATCGCCACGGCACGTGTGAGGACTCTTTTCCGGATCGCGACCAGGCCCGTATTCCAGGCTTCGCCCCGGCTGTCGCGAGACAGTTGGGCTCTGCCATTGTCGTCGATGTCGATGGAATATTGGTCAGTGCCGGTCAGGTATCGACCAGATCCTTCAAATACGTTTCGGGCCGAGATCGGCGTCCGCATGGGTGGACGAGCGGGGCCGTTCGATCACCAGCCGCATTCCCCAATGATGCAGATGGACTGACCATCAGGTCAGGATGTCGGACAGCATTGCGCGTGGCTTCTGGTCGGCAAAAGAAGTTCAGCGTCTGTGTCGTTAATCGTGAGTTCCGCGAAACGACCTGTGGATTCCTGAAATTGACCTGGGTGTGAACTGCCGTGATCTGCGTGGAACCCCCTGTCCGCAATTTGAGAACGCAAAGAGTCGCAGCAGATTGAAGATACGGTTCGGCTTTCGCTTCAACGAACGCCGCCGTGACGTCGCGTCGTCACGCGGTTTCGGATATACCAGACGCGACCGTCATCAGATCGGCCTTGGCCGTGGACCTCAACCATCGATTCTTGACTGCCACCCGAAAATATGCTGTACAATTTGAACCTGCGACTGCTGACACTGGCCGTGATTGCGGTTTGTGGCTTGTTGGGCCTCTCTGTGCCGATTCAGGCCGATGATTGGAAGCACCACGCGTCGATCTATGTCCTGACGGATGAGGCCGGTGCCAATCTGCCCGCAGCCACGGTGCTGGAGAATTTTCCGCTGCTGGTCCGCCTGCACGGGGGAATATTTAATTTTCAGCAGGCCCGGCCCGCGGGTGAAGATCTGCGCGTCACTTCCCCTGACGGAAAGGCGTTAGCGTTCCAGATTGAAGAGTGGGATTCGCAGCGGCAGGTTGCCAGTCTCTGGGTTCTGGTTCCGGTCATTAAGGGCCAGGCCCGACAGGAACTGCGGTTGCACTGGGGAAATCCCGCGGCCGCCAGCGAATCGGACGGTCAGGCCGTTTTCAGTGCGGCGACGGGATATCTCAATGTGATGCACCTGGGCGACGAGCAGGGTGCATTGCGCGACGAGACGGGGGCCGTGCAGGCGACCGATCAGGGGACGACCTCGGTGCCGGCCGTCATTGGTCAGGGCCGGCATTTTGTGCCGGGAAAGGGGATCAATTGCGGAGAAATGATCACGTGGTTTCCCACGGGTGCGGCGCCGCATTCGTCGCAGGCCTGGATTCGCCCCTTAGCGACCAACGCCATCGCCGTGGCCTGGGGCAACGAGCATGCCCAGGGCAAGATGACGATGCGCGTCAACAGCCCGCCCCACATCCGACTCGAATGTTATTTCTCTGGTGCGGATGTCCGCGCCAAAGGGCGACTGACTCTGGGGGAGTGGGTGCATGTCGTGCACACCTACCGCCAAGGCGAATCACGGGTGTACGTCAACGGCAACCTGGAGGGCACCAATCTGACCGAAAACGCGCCGCTCGCGATTCGGAGTCCGGCACGGATGTACCTGGGGGGCTGGTATGGACATTATCAGTTCGCGGGCGATCTGGATGAAGTGCGTGTTTCGCAGGTGGTCCGTTCTCCTGAATGGATCCGGCTGGAATATGAAAACCAGAAACCGGCACAGACGGCGGTCGGTCTCCCTGTTTCACCGGGAAGTGAGTTCTCGGTCACGCCGACAACCCTCGAACTGGCGGAGAATCAAAAGGCGATCATCAAGGCCCGGGCCGGCGGAGCCCAGAAAGTGTATTGGGTGCTGAAACGCGATGGTCACGAGTCGATTCTGGCCACTGACCAATTGGAACTGGCCTGGCACTCAGGGCGTGTCGCTGGCGATTCGCAGTCTGTCTTGCAGTTTCGGGCGATCTATCCCGATCAGATCCGCACGGTCGATATTCCGGTGACCGTGAAAGAGACGATCCCCGAACCGGAATTCACACTCTCAGGCCCGGCTACCTGGAATGGGCGCGACGCGATCGAAATCGTGCCAGTAATTGCCAACCGTGCCGCGCTGCGAACGGCCGGGGGAGAGACCCTGCAGTACCATTGGCGTGTCACTGGCGGCGCGGTGATCCAGGACATCCTCCCCGATCGATTGAAACTGGTGCGTTCGCAGTACACCGGTCCGCTGACGGTACAGGCCACAATTGATAATGGCGGTGCTCCGCGCACGGCAAGCCTGCCGATTCGCGTCGTCGAACCGCGCAATGATCCCTGGATGGCGCGAATTCCTGAACCCGATGAAAAGCCCGAGGCGGGGCAGTTCTATGCCCGCGACAACCAGAACCAGGGAACGTTGCACTACAACGGTCAATTGGCCGAGCCGGCGGACCAGGTGTTCTTAAAAGTGTATGCCGATGAGCAACTGGTGCACACCGAAACTGCACCGACCAAGCCGGACAAACGCTATGCTCTGACCGTCCGACTGAAACCGGGGCTGATCCATTACCGGATCGAATTCGGCGCCAAGGTTGGCGGCAAAGAGACAGTGCTCGAGCGTGTCGATGATCTGGTGTGCGGCGATGCGTATCTCATCGATGGTCAGTCGAATGCGCTGGCCACCGATACCGGTGAGAAATCTCCACCCGAGACCAGCGAGTGGATTCGCAGTTACGGGCGCCCCGAGGGGCAACCGGGAGCGGGCCGACAGAATCTCTGGTGCCGTCCGGTGTGGAAGGCCGAGAAGGGGGAACGAGCGGAATTGGGCTGGTGGGGCATGCAACTGGCCCGGCGATTGGTTGAGAGCCAGAAAATGCCGATCTTCATCATCAATGGGGCCGTGGGGGGCACGCGCATCGATCAGCACCAGCGGAACGCCCACGAACCGGCCGACCTGCAGACGATTTACGGCCGCATGCTGTGGCGTGCCCGCGAGGCCCGCATCACCCACGGGATTCGCGGAATCTTCTGGCATCAGGGTGAAAGTGATCAGGGAGCTGATGGTCCCGACGGCGGATATGGCTGGGAGACGTACCAGAACTATTTCGTCGAAATGTCAGCCGGCTGGAAGCGGGATTTTCCGAACGTGCAGCACTATTACCTGTTTCAGATCTGGCCCAATTCCTGTTCGATGGGCAATGGGCAGGGGGACATGTTGCGTGAGGTGCAGCGAAATCTTCCGAAGCTGTATTCCCAGCTGGATGTGATGTCCACGATTGGTATCAGCCCGCCAGGGGACTGTCACTTTCCACTGGTCGGGTGGGCCGAGTTTGCCCGGTTGATTCAGCCCCTTGTCGAACGCGATCACTACGGTCGGCAAGTGACGACTCCAATCACCGCACCCAATTTGCAACAGGTGGCGTTCACGACCCCGGCCCAGGACTCACTGACGCTGGTGTTCAATCAACCCGTGGTCTGGGATGATGCGCTGGCGGGCCAGCTTTACCTCGATGACGCTGCCGACCTGGTTGAGTCGGGCCAAGTGTCCGGCAACCGGCTGATCCTGAAGCTCAAACAGCCGAGCAGTGCGAAAGCGATCACCTATCTAAAGGAAATGCGCTGGAATCGCGAACGTCTGTTGCGTGGCACCAATGGGATTGCGGCGTTGACCTTTTGCCAGGTGCCGATCGGCAAAGCCGTGTCAGCGGATTAGGCCAGCCGTCGAGACGGCTGGAATCGATTTTCAGAAAGCCAATATGCCCCGAGAAATCGGGCGGTGCTCATGGGGTATGGCACGTCACGATCACCGAGCGTCGGGTGAGCCAACGACCGGCCTGTGAGTCCATTCGCGAACATCACCCTATTACTCGCCGATGGTTGTCAGCAGGTCTGACATCGCGGGTGTTTTCGACGGTTTTCCGGCGGTTTTCCGGCGGTGCGTCGGTTCTGGCCTCTGCAGCGGCGGCCGTTTGCACGACCGGGGAGACGTTGGCGGGTGAGGTTTGTTTCCATGGGCCGTTGAGAACCTGAAGAGTCCCTTGCCCGGGGTCGGGGAATGTGTTGCAATGGAGACCGCGTTTTGCCGAATTATTTTACCTCATTTGCCTGAATTTCATGGCCAAATCGAAAGCGAAAACCACTTCTGGGGCTGAAGACGCTCCGTTAACCTACCGTTCGGCGGGGCTCGACCTGGATCTCTACGACCAGGCGATGTCGCGGTTGCCAGCGCTCATGCAGAAGACCCACACGCCCCGGGTGATGGACTTGCCGGGCGGGTTTGCCGGGTTGTTCCGATTGGGAAAATCCCGGAAATTTGCCAAGAACTACGACGACCCGGTGCTGGTCACCGGAACCGACGGCGTCGGAACGAAACTCAAAGTCGCCGCTCAAGCTCGCATTTACAATACCGTCGGCATCGACCTCGTGGCGATGTCGGTGAATGATTGTCTGTGTCTGGGGGCCGAGCCATTATTCTTTCTCGACTACCTGGCAATTCCGAAAGACGATCCGGAATTGATCTCGCA
>JAFEBR010001084.1 GCA_018242565.1 Planctomycetota bacterium
CCCCTGTACGAAGGCATGCGTTGCGTGGCAGGGATTTAATCTGACGAGCGAGGCGTGTAGACTTCAGCGAGTGCCGAGATGCAATTCAGTCGGCTCCTTGTGTCGACCAAGCAGGAATAGTCGGCCCGCTTTGGATCACAAACAATGCTCGAACCGCTGGTCACCGGATTCAACGTCGCGATTCTCGTGATGTTTTTTGTGTTCCTGGGTGCGGTTAGCATCCTGCCCAATTATGGCTATCCGCCTCGAAAGGCCCTCAAATTGGCATGCATTTTATCGGCCGTGCTTTTTATACCGTCTTGCTTCGGAATATCACTTCTTGTGGAATTCGTTCGTAACGGACGATTTACGTATCAAACTGCAATCGAGATAACTGACCCGAAAGTAAAACTTCCTCCATCAGCCACTGACATCACCCTTTTCAAATACGCCTCCGGTCATGACGCTCGCTTCAAAGTGTCGAACGCAGACTTAAGCCAATGGCTTGAAAGCAATCAGGCGAATCGCAAGGAAAATCGCCCTGATGGGTCGTTCGGTGCGAGGGTGCCGGCGCATTTCTCCAAATACGGCTGGCCTTCCAATGACGATGAAAACGATTTGGAAGAATACTCCGGACCGATAGCGGAAACGGGTGCGGGTTTTGATATTTGGTACTCGCCGAAAAACGGCACTGCATATCTGCACTGCGGGTATTGGTGAGATTCGCTTCGATGCTGGCGCTGCTGAGTGACGGGGACTCATTCAGCAACGACGCTCTCTTCCGTCCGATTCAGCTTCCGGCACTTCCGCATCCGGTAAGTCCGCTTCCCGTGATGCCGGGTGTTCAGCGCGGGCATGTGCCGGCAGCCGCAGGCTACGCACCGCACTCCCGTTTGCGGGGGGGGCTGGCTGCGGATCGACCTGCGAGTTGAGCTCTCGCGTCGAATCCGGCTCATCGTTCGTGGGCATCCGTTCCACGGTCATCTCCGTCTCGATGCGGCCAATTCCGACCATGTCCGTCCTGTTGCCTGCTTGGGCACCAAACCTTCCGACGACAACGCCGAGCATCCGCACATCGACGCTCCGACAGCCGAATCGGCGAGACAATCCAGCCAGTGGTTGTCGGATCGTTCGGGACGAGCTTTCAATTCATCGACCGTATGCCCACGCCGCAGAGTATTGATCCGGTACTCGACTAGCTGGTGTTCCGAGAGCAAGCGATGCTGCTCCGGGTTGTTGCCGCACAGCGACTGGTATCCGGAGGACCCGCGGGGGTGAATCAGGCCGCCGCATTTGATTTGGGCCACAGAACCGGCGCATAAGATATGCCGGTCGGCGTCAATCAGATCGGGCTGCGGCTGCTGTTGGGCCGAGCGGCCACCCGCACTGGCTTGCGCGGGGCCTTGAGCGGCCGTGTTGATCGTCGTTGCAAGGTCGTCTGCTACAGGACACCAAACAAACAGACCTCGCGAGAATGCGGCCCCGCACGGCCTGACGTTGCTGCCACGTGGATCAGACGTGGCTGTTCACTTCACTCTACCAGTAATCTACGCAGTTCGAAGACGATGCGCATGCGTTTTGAATGAAGTTTGGGAAGTGGCGCACACCCCCTGTACTGAGGCGGTCTTCCGCGTGACTCGGATTCACATTCCCACGTGCCGGACGTTAGACTTGCGGCATGGCAGAAGTTGCAGTCCCTATCCCACATGACACAACGGACGACAAACCGCCCCGTCGAAGGCGTTGGGTACCACTGTCATTACGAATTCTCGTGGCTGTCCTTGCGGTTCTCGCAGTCGCGAGTGGCTGGCGTTGCGTAAGAGGATACCGGCAGCTCATCGTGATTCGAGAGATTGAGGCGCAAGGAGGTCGCGTTGAATGGAATTCCGTCGGTCCAATATGGATTCGAGAATGTCTGGGAAACGAGCGGATGAAACTACTCGACGAAGTGATTTCAGTCAGCTTCCGTGGGCGTCACGTTGATGATTCTACGTTGAGCCGCGTGAAGAAACTTTCGTCGCTACGGTCGCTCGATCTACAGGGAACGGATATCACGGATGGCAGCGTCGCGCAACTTACGGGAATGACCGACCTGCAGAGACTGGACCTTGAAAGCACGCAGATCGGCGACACAGGCTTATCACACATCGGTGGCTTTGAAAGACTTGAGGCTTTGGATCTTGGAAGAACTCGAGTTACCGATGCAGGCCTGAGACACATTAAGGGGCTAACGCGCCTGAACTGGCTGATGCTCTATGAAACGCAAGTCACGGATGCCGGGTTGGCAGAATTGGATGGACTGACGCGGTTAAGCTGGTTAGGTCTCTGTGAGACACGTGTAACCGATCGTGGACTGGCACATTTAGTGGGACTGACCCGACTACAGTCGTTGGACCTCAGGTTGACGCAAGTGACTGACAAAGGGCTCGTCCATCTCCAGGGGTTGCCCCATCTTTTGGAACTTTCGATCGGTGCTACAGGAGTCACCGACGCAGGATCTTCGGGCTTGAAACAAAAGTTGCCGGGCTTGAAAATTCAATAACGCCCAACGGACTTATTGGAGGGTGCCTGCCCTGCTCACGCTGCCCAAGCACTCGAGTGAAGTAATCCGACCTTCCCAATGCTTGGCATTCATTCCGACACGCCACAGCGATAGACTGGCGGCATGGCCGACCCGATCCCCAGTCCCAAACTCGCGACCGATAAGCCGCCGCCCCCCCCGGCGTTGGATTCCGCTGTCGTTGCGGCTGTTTGGGGCAATCCTGGTGCTGTTCGCGGCAGTTGGTGCCCTGTGGGTTGGCTCCCATGCCTATCGGCAACGAGTGGCAATGTCAGAGATCGAGCGAGTCCGCGGAATAGCCCGTCTGCGCCGCCCGGCCCCGGCCTGCAAGAAACTGGGCAGAGACTCCCTGGTATCCATTGGATGGATCGGACATTTGATCGAAACGGTTCGGTGGACGTGCGAGTGCCAGGTGTAATCGTCTTGTGAACGCCAGCGATGCTGCGGAGCGAGTCGAGGCCCAAAAGCCGGACGCCGGGTTGCTCGGCCATGGGCATGGGACGTTGCCTCAAGTGGTGGATGATCCATCGACTACTTCAAATCGACATTCACTTTTTCCAGCTGGCCGGTAAACGTGAACGGGGCTTTGTACTCGTGGCTCACTGGAGTGCCGGTGTTCCGGCCAATGAGTAAGCCATACCCGGTCACCGCACTGTACTGCCCGGCGACTTTGATCCCTTTCAATTCTCCGACTTGTTTGCCGTCCACTGACATCGTGACGTTGCCGATGAAATAGTCCGGCTTCAGGTGCTTTTCGGTGGGCGTGAAATGAATGCCGAGCGTGTGCGGTCCTGACGGTATCACTTCGGCGGACGACAAGGCGAACTGGTCCAACTTCAAATAGTTGTGGACGTAATGGAACTTGCCCTCCTTGAGGAACAGCGTCCAGCCGCCGAACTCGCCGCCACTGCAGGCGAGCACACCCTCGGCACCTTTTTCCGGGATCGTGACGTGGGCTGTAATCGTGTGCTCGACGCCCAGAATCTGCGGTGCGGCCAACGGGTGCAAAATCGATGTGCCGGGGTAGTAGGTGTACTGTTTCTTCGGAAGGGCCGCGACCGGCCGAGTGGGGTCGGCGACGCGCTCGTACCGGCGGTCGTCGAGCGGGAAGACGTTGTACTTCTTGGCCTCGGCCCCCCAGAGTGCGATCAACTCCTTCAACTTCTCGGGGTGCTTTGCGGCGAGGTCGTTGGCCTGCGTGAAGTCCACTTCTGTGTTGTAAAGCTCCCACTTGTCGTCTTCCCAGGGCGTATCCTTCTTGTGCCAGGTCACCGCCGTCCAGCCGTCGGCCCAGATCGCCCGACTGCCAAGCATCTCAAAATACTGTACCTGCTTGCGAGTCTTGGCGCTCGCGTCGGCGAACGTATACGCCATGCTGACGCCGTGCATCGACATCTGCTTGACCCCGTTCACGGAAGTAGGTGCGGGCAACCCACTCACTTCCAGAATCGTGGGGACGACATCGGTGACGTGGTGGTACTGGTGGCGGATCGCGCCGCCGTCCTTGATCTTGGCAGGCCACGAGACGATGAACGGGTCTGTGTTGCCGCCGGCGTGGGTGTCCTGCTTCCAACGCTTCAACGGCGAATTGCCGGCCATGGCCCAGCCCATCGGGTAATGTGGGTCGGTGGACGGGCCCCCCGCTTCGTTGAGCTTCTTGAGCATCTCCTCGACCGTGTCCGGGAAGTAGTTCCGGTAACGGTCGGTGTTCAACGTGCCGTTCTGCAATCCTTCCTGCGAGGCCCCATTATCCGAAACGAGCACAACGAGCGTGTTGTCGCGGATTTTCAGGTCATCGAGCGCGGCGAACACCCGACCGAGGTGATGGTCTGCGTGATCGACGAAACCTGCAAAGACCTCCTGCAGGCGGCAGTAGACTTTCTTCTGGTCAGCAGTCAGGTCGGCCCAGGCCTGGACGCCGGTGTTAGCCGGCGGCAGAACTGCGTCTTTCGAGATGATGCCGAGTTTCTTTTGCCGCTCGAATGTCTCCTCACGGACTTTGTCCCAGCCCTGATCAAACTTCCCCTTGTACTTGGCGATGAACTCCTGCGGCGCATGCAGTGGGGCGTGGGCCGCTCCGAGGGCGAGGTAGGTGAAAAACGGACGGCCCGTATTCGCCTGCTGCTGATCGCGGATGTCGGCAATGGCGCGGTCGC
>JAFEBR010001085.1 GCA_018242565.1 Planctomycetota bacterium
GACATCCGCGAGGTCGGCCATATTCGACCAGTCGACCGCTCCATCCTCGAGGGCCCGCACGAAATCGCCCGCTTCGAGTTTGCATTGCTCGATGCTGTCGCAGACGATGGTGTCCGCCCGGTGCACCGTGGTTACGTCGATTTCGGCCCGGTTCAGGAAATTGGAACCGATGACGTTCAAGTGCGTCCCTTCATCGAGGACTCGGCCTTCGAACAGCGGATTACGAGACGACGTCGCGCAGATCACAATGTCTTTTTCGGCGGCCACCTCATCGGGATTGCGGCAGGGAATTACCTTGGTGTTGCACCACTCCGACATTAACTCGGCGAATTGGATGCAGCGTTCTTCGTCGCGGCTGTAGACTTCGACCAGTTCAATCTTGCGGACCGAACAGACCCCCTTGAGTTGCGTTTTGGCCTGCCGTCCGGAACCAAATAACCCCACGACTTTGGCGTCGGGACGGGCCATGTATTCGGTCGCCACGGCACTCGCGGCCCCGGTGCGTAACTGGCCGAGGTAGTTGGCCTCGATCAGAGCGACGAGGTCGCCCGTCTGAATGGAATACAGGCCGACGTGAAACCGGGCCCCATGCGACGTGGTGGTGTAGGCCTTCCAGCCGGCATATCCCAGATACGAAGCCACACCCGACATGGTGTGCAGATACAGGCCTTCGCCATGCGCCCGGGCTCGCGGGACATTCACCGCCCGGCCATAAGCGAGTTGCCGGAACGACTCTTCGACCACATCGATACAGATTTCCATATCGAGCAGTTCGCGGACATCGGATTCGGTGAGGTACAAAACGGGCATAAGCGTTCCAGGCAGGAGTAGATGAGAGTTGCGCGAGAAATCATACAGTTGGCAGCCGGGGGGATGCCAGCACGGTCAACCGGCCCACAGACCGCGTGCAGGCGTCGCTAAATTTTCGTCGGAAAAACCGGGACTGCAGAGCTTGTTGTTGGGGTGTGTCGGGAAATTCCCGATTCACGATGTTCGAAGACCGGGCCGGGGCAGCCACCACGGCCGCCGCGGCGTTGGCGAAGCTTGCGACGCGATCGGGGTTATGGGCGATTATTTTGCCACGAGTTGGGCGATCGTGCGAAAGTCGTTTTTCAGCGATCGGTACAATTGCTGATATTCAGGATACGCCGCGTCGTAGACCTTGCGGGCTTTCGCCTGCGGCAGCGTGCTGTCGACCACTTTGATCGTCGCCTGGCACGCTTCCACAATATTGCGGTAAGCCCCCGTGCCGACTGCGGCCAGCAGGGCCACACCGTAAGCGGGGCCTTCGGCGGAGTTCGTGGTCACGGTTTTGACACCGTAAATATCGGCTTGAACCTGGCGCCAGAACGGGCTGCGGGCACCGCCTCCCGAGAGCCGAACCTCTTTGACCGGCACCTGCATTTGCTGGATGATGTCCAGCGAATCGCGCATGGCATACGTGGCCCCTTCGACCACCGAGCGGACCAGGTGCGGAATTCCATGTCGCAGGCTGAGTCCGACCCAGGCCGCGCGGGCGTGAGGGTCGGCGTGGGGGGTTCGTTCGCCCGTGAGGTAAGGGAGAAAGAACAGACCTTCAGAACCGGCGGGGGCAGCGGCGGCCTGGGCCATGATCAACTCATAGGGATCAACCTTTTTCTTTTTGGCGAGGGCCACTTCGGCCGCGGCCAGTTGATTTCGATACCACTGCAGGCTGCCGCCGGCCGACAGCACCACTCCCATGATGTGCCATTTGTCACGGACGGCATGGCAGAACGTGTGCAGACGACCCTGGGGATCGTATTGCACTTCGTCGCTGTGGGCGAAAACGACACCACTGGTGCCCATGGTGGCCGAGATGACCCCCTGTCGGACGATCCCGTTTCCGACGGCCCCGGCGGCCTGGTCTCCCCCTCCGCCAACAACGGGCACACCGGCCGGAAGCCCGAGCAATTTCGCCGAACTCGCCGTCAATTGACCGCTGACTTCTTCAGATTCATACACCCGGGGCAGCAGGGCCGAGTCGAGTTCCAGTTTCTCGAGCAGGGTGTGACTCCAGCCACGCTTGCGGACGTCGAGCAGCAACGTGCCCGAGGCATCGCTGACTTCGGTGGCAAATTCACCCGTCAGGCGAAAGCGGACATAATCCTTGGGCAACAGCACCTGCCGAACACGGGAAAAATTGCGGGGCTCACGGTTGCGGAGCCAGAGGATTTTGGGAGCGGTGAAGCCGGTCAGGGCTGGATTGGCGACCATTTCGATCAATTTGTCGCGGCCGCCGGCCCGCGATTCGATTTCGGCGCATTCGTCGGACGTGCGCTGGTCATTCCAGAGCAAAGCCGGGCGGATCACATTCTGTTTGGCATCGAGAAACACGCTGCCATGCATCTGGCCAGACAGGCCAATCCCCGCCACGTCGGCCGGTTTGATTTTGCCCGCTTTGAGTACGGCCTTCACGGTCTTGATGGAGGCCTGCCACCAGTGTTCGGGATCCTGTTCAGACCAACCCGGGCGGGGGCTTGACAGGGGGTATTCCGCCGTGGCGGAGGCCAGGATCTTGCCATCGGCCCGCATGGCGAGTGTCTTGGTGCCGCTGGTGCCAATATCAATACCCAGGAAAACGCTCATGGTCGTGCCGCCTTGAAGTGCGAAACTGTCAGGAAAGATGGGAACGCGGCATGGAATGTAACGGCCTGTGGATGCCGATTCCACTGTGTCGCCCCTCGGAAACGCGAGGGGCAGGCTCGGCCGGCGCGATGGTGTTGACCGGGGGGAATCTGCCGCCGGTTCAGCCTTGCGCGGCGGGCCGTTGAGAGCTCAGCCGCGGGGAAACCGGCGCTGGGATTCTTTGTAGAGAAAACCGACGCCGCCTGTTAATTTACGCACTTCACATTTATCGCTTTGATTGACGGAAAGTCGCTCGGAAATGGCAGTTTTTCGGAAGTTGCTCGTGGCGAATCGCGGGGAAATCGCGATCCGCGTGTTTCGTACAGCGCACGAACTGGGAATTCGCACCGTCGCGATGTATTCCCACGAAGATCGGTACGCACTGCACCGGTTCAAGGCCGACGAAGCGTACGAAATCGGGAAGGCCGGCGAACCGCTGCGGTCGTATCTCGATATTCCCTCGATTGTGGATCTGGCGTTGCGGCACGGGGTCGATGCCATTCACCCCGGATACGGCTTCCTGTCTGAGAATCCGGAATTTGCCCGCGCCTGCCGCGAAGCAGGGATCACGTTTGTGGGACCCCAGGTCGAGATGCTCGAACAGTTGGGGGATAAGACCGCGGCCCGCGACATTGCCGGCAAGGCCGATGTGCCCATTCTGGCCGGCACGGCCCGGGCCGTGAAGCACCTCGACGAAGCCCGGCGCGCTATTGAGAAGCTGGGTTATCCGGTCATTTTGAAGGCGGCCAAGGGGGGTGGGGGGCGGGGCATGCGCGTCGTCCTCACCGAGAAAGATCTGGCCAGTGCGCTCGAACAGGCGCAGCGTGAATCGCTGACGGCCTTTGGCTCCAACGAAGTCTTTGTCGAAAAATACATCCGGCGTGCCCGCCACATTGAAGTGCAATTGCTGGGTGACAAGCATGGCAACCTCGTGCATTTGTACGAGCGCGACTGTTCGTTACAGCGTCGGCACCAGAAGGTGGTCGAAATCGCCCCATCGCCGAATCTCGATGCCGATTTGCGCGACCAGATCTGTCAGGCGGCACTGAAAATCGGTCGGGCAGTCCACTACGAAAACGCCGGCACGGTGGAGTTCCTGGTCGACAGTGATACTCGCGAGTTTTATTTCATCGAGGTCAATCCGCGAATTCAGGTTGAACACACGGTGACTGAAGAAGTCACCGGCGTGGACATTGTGAAATCGCAGATTCTGGTTGCCTCGGGAGCCCAGTTGAGCGATCCGGAAATCGGCCTGGGGGCGGGGACCGTCCTGGAGCCTCGCGGGTACGCCATTCAGTGCCGGGTGACCACAGAAAATCCCGCCAACAATTTCATGCCCGATTACGGACGGATCACGCACTATCGTTCCGCCAGTGGGATGGGCATTCGTCTCGATGCCGGCACCGCGTTCTCGGGAGCCGTGGTGACTCCCTTTTACGATTCGTTGCTGGTCAAGGTGATCAGCAAAGGGATTCGGTTTGTCGATGCGGCCAAGCGGATGGAACGCTGCCTGCAGGAATTCCGCGTGCGGGGCGTTAAAACCAATATCCCATTTCTGATCAATCTGGTCACGCACCCGACATTTCTGAACGGGGGTTGCACGACCAAATTCCTGGACGAGACGCCCGAGCTCTTCCAGTATCCGCAGCGCAAAGATCGGGCCACGCGACTGTTGACATTTCTGGGGGACATCATCGTCAATGGCAACCCCCTCGTGAAAAAGAAGCCGAGTGGGATTTCGACCGCACCGGCGCCGCTGCCGCATTTCGATGCCGCGCATCCGCTGCCGAAGGGCACCCGCGACGAACTGAAGGCTCGCGGTGCGAAAGGGTTCAGCAAGTGGATTCTCGACCAGAAGCGTCTGTTGATCACCGATACCACGCTGCGTGACGCCCACCAGTCGTTGCTGGCGACGCGGTTGCGAACTTTCGACATGCTGCAGATTGCCCCGGCGTATGCGCACCTGGCTTCGCAGTTGTTCTCGCTGGAAATGTGGGGCGGGGCAACGTTTGACACGTCGATGCGGTTCCTGAAGGAATGCCCCTGGGATCGGCTGGCGCAGATGCGCGAGCAGATCCCCAACATCCTGTTTCAAATGCTGTTGCGGGCCTCGAACGCCGTCGGGTACACGAATTATCCCGACAACGTCGTCCGCGCATTCGTCAAAGAAGCCGCGGAAGCCGGCATCGATGTGTTCCGGATTTTCGACGCACTTAACTGGGTGCCCAATATGCGGGTGGCCATGGATGCCGTGCTGGAGACCGGAGCCATCTGTGAAGCTTCGATCTGTTACACCGGCGACATTCTGAACCCCGAGCGGTCGAAATATAACCTGCAGTATTACGTCGACCTGGCAAAAGAACTGGAGCAGATGGGGGCCCATATCCTGGCGATCAAGGATATGGCCGGGCTCTGCAAGCCGTACGCAGCAGAAAAGCTGATTAAAACGCTCAAGCAGGAAATCGGCATTCCGATTCATTTCCACACGCATGACATGAGCGGGATTCAGGGGGCTTCGATTCTGAAGGGAGCCGAGCAGGGGCTCGATATTGCCGATGCGGCTCTCGCGCCGATGTCGGGCATGACCTCGCAGCCGAACCTGAATTCCCTGGTGGAAGCGGTCAAACATGGCTCGCGCGCCACTGGACTCGATCTGGACGCTCTCAAATCGCTGGCGTACTACTGGGAAAAAGTCCGCGCGTACTATTCCCCGTTTGAATCGGGCATGAAGGTCGCAGACGTCGATATTTACCTGCATGAAATGCCGGGCGGGCAGGCGACCAATCTGTATCAGCAGGCGGCGGCACTGGGGCTGGCCAACCGCTGGGCCGATGTCTGTCGGATCTACGCAGACGTCAACCAGTTGTTTGGCGACATTGTCAAGGTGACCCCCACTTCGAAGTCGGTGGGCGACATGGCCTTGTTCCTGCTGGCCAACAACCTGAATGCCCAGGATGTGCTGGACCCCAGTCGCGATCTGGCCTATCCCGAGTCGGTCATCGATCTGATGGCCGGTCGCATGGGACAGCCGCCGGGCGGTTTTCCTAAAGACGTGCGGAAACGGATTCTCCGCGATGTGAAGCCGTTGCGCGGTCGTCCGGGGGCGAGCCTGCCCGCCGCGGATTTCAAGGCGACTGCCGCTCAATTGGAGAAAAAACTCAAGCGGGCACCGTCGGGTCAAGAAGTCGTTTCGCACCTGTTGTATCCACGGGTGTTCGATGAGTTCACGCAGCACGAACAGGCCTATTCCGACACCAGTGTCTTCCCGACGACGACCTTTTTGTACGGTCTGGAATCGGGAGCCGAAACGTCGGTCGATATCGAGCCGGGTAAGACGCTGATCATCAAGTTTCTGACGATCAGCGATCCGCATCCGGATGGGCACCGGACCGTGTTCTTCGAATTGAATGGTCAGCCTCGCGAAGTCAATGTGCTCGATCGTTCGCTGGAGCCGCAGGAAAGTGCCCGTCCCAAGGCGGATCCGGGCGATCCGCTGCAGGTCGCCGCGCCGATGCCCGGGCTGATCGTCACCGTGGGTGTCCAACCGGGCGACAAAGTCAATCGGGGGCAGAAACTGGCCACGATGGAAGCCATGAAAATGGAAACGACGATCTTCGCCGAGGTCGAGGGGCGCGTTGCCGAATGCCTGGTGAAGCCCGGGGCCCAGGTGGAGACCGGGGAATTGTTGTTCCGCCTGGAAAAAGTGGCGGACGGGGCCCATTAGGCTGTCGGTGTTGCAAGTGATATGGGCACCTGACAGGCAGGTCGGCACGGGTCGGTACTGGCCGACCCGTGCGCCAGAGCACCGCCAAATGGGATTGTGAAACAGGCAGATTGTTGCGGCATGAGCGGTTCCCCTCCACCTGTGATTCTCGATTGGATCCGCAGCGCGTCGTTTGTACGGCAAGTGGAATGGCACGATACGATCGGATCGACCAACGATCGCGGCAATGAGCTCGCGAAAAACCGCGAGCTGGAAACGCCGCTGCTGATTATGGCTGGCGAGCAGACAGCCGGCCGTGGTCGCGGTGGCAATCGCTGGTGGTCAGGGCCCGGGGCACTGACCTTCACGCTGGTGTTCAATCCGCTTGACGACCTGACGGCCTGCGGGTTGCGACCTGTCCCCACCGACTATTGGCCACGGGTGGCATTGGTGGCCGGAGTTTCTCTGTGCGATGTACTGCAGGCGTCGATTCCCGCGACCGCCTGCCAGCTCAAATGGCCTAACGACGTCTTGCTGGGTGGCAAAAAAGTGGCCGGCATTCTGGCGGAAGTTCCCCCGGCCGGTCCTGATGTTCCGCGGCGACTCGTGCTGGGGCTGGGGGTCAACGTCAACAACTCCCTGGCGGCGGCTCCACCTGAGATTCAGGCGGTGGCCGCGGCCTTGTGTGACCTGTCGGAAGAGCGGTTGGACAGTGCGCAGATCCTGGTCGATTGGCTCAACATGTTCAGTGATCGGCTCGACCGCCTGGCCGCTCAAGATCGGGCCTTGGCCGAACGCTGGCAGTCGCTGTGTGTGCTGCGTGGGAAGACAATTGAACTGCAGTCCGGGAGCCGGCTGGTGCGAGGTCTCTGCCGCGGGATCGATACCGATGGCGCCCTGCTGCTCGATACGCCGCAGGGGCCCGAACGACTGTATGCCGGCGTCCTCGTGCGAGTCGTGCCCGCTTCCTGAATGCCGCAGTCGCGGCAGGCGTGTCGGCACATCTCTGAGCGGGTTCGCGCTCAGGCGTCGGGGCCACCGGTGGGGAGCTGGTCAACCCGTTGCAGGGCGCGGTACAGGCCCCACCCCAGAGCGACGGCCAGCAGGGCAATCACTCCCCCGAGTAAGAGGGGATTGTTTACCAGCTTCTTCCAACTCTGGGACGCAGTGCCGGTCGATTTCCACGCGGTCTGGGGGCCGAGTTCTGCCGGGTCGGGGCTGATGCGCTCGCGCAGCAGTTCCCGCAGAAACGCCGTGTCGTGTGCGGCGGGTTCCGCATCCTCTGACCCGTACACCAACTGGTACGACTGCTTGGGCTCGGCCAGGAAGACCAGGTCATACGTGTTGCCCTCGGCTTTGACCCCCGAGATTTCGAGTGGCGGACTATCGCGGTCGTCGATGACCACTCGATATCGTTCGTGGCGGGATTCGGGAAAAGCCAGCGTCAGGGTCTCGCGCTGGAGTTTCTGGAAGTCAATGCGCGACAGTGTTCCCGCCGCGATTTGCTGCCAGGTGTGTTTGACACCTTGAGTCTGTTCCACTTCCAGTGTGGCCTGCCGGCTGAAATTGCGGGCGGGGGTTTCCAGCGACAGAGAAGTCAAAGGCTGCCGTTGCGTGTCGATCAGAATGATCGTCTGTTGTTTTTTCGCATCCCGCTCGACCTGAAATCGGCTGACCGGGTAATCGCGTTTGTCATCGCCCGTGGCACGGTCTTGGGTGACTTCACGCCAGAAATCGATGCGATCAATACGGAAGGGGCGACGGTCAATGGTGACCTGCTCCTGCCGCTCGGTTTCTTCTGTGCCTCGCAATCGTCGGGTGAGTGCCAGCAGTTCCGACTGCTGTTCGGCGGTGACGTCGTCGATCACGATGAGAAAGTGGCGCTGCGCGGTTTCCGGAAAACGGATCCGGTCGCTGCGTACATCAAGAAACCGGGAGTAATCGAAGATCACGGTGTCTTCGCCCGTCTGTGCCCACTCGGTGCCATCTTCTGAGGTATAGACCCGCAGGCGCTGCTCGAAATTCTTCAGCGGCGAGATGATCTGCAGTCCGTGCGGATGGGGATGTTTGTCGTCGGGATCGACATGGATCGTGATTTCGAGTCCGCCGCCATCCAGAGGCCGGGCAGACAACGCGCCGGCCGGCCAGGCGGTCTGGGTGGCCTGGGCCCGCGTGGTTTGCCGTTTGCGGACGAGAAATGCCCGAGACTGTCCCTCTTCGGTCAACAACCGGAGGTCGGCCAGACTGTCTTGTGTGGCCGCGAACACCTCGGAATCGAGCGGAATCGCGACGAGGTCATCTTTTTCGAGCGCGGGGGTGCGCACGCCTTTGGAGAATTGAAACGCGGGATCATCGGCCCGTGCCGATCCGGCGAGGGCCAGCAGTGTCAGAGCCACCCACAGAGATCTGGTGTTCATTCGATCGGCTCCTTGTCAGACGGATTCTGGGAAGCGAATTTCTCGCGGTATTTCAGGTAGACGAAAGACCCGCTCAGGACCAGGATGCCCAGCAGGATGAAGGCCACGATTCGGTAGAGTTGATCGAGCCGTGACAGGTCGTTGAAGAACACCTTGCCCGCGACGATGGCGAACAGCGCCAGACCCACCAGACGCAGCACGCGGATATTGCGGCGAATCCCCGGCAGAATCAGCCCCAGGGCAAACAGCGACCAGAGGATGGAGATGCCCCCTGGACGCAAACCGGGGACGTAATGGAACAGGAACGAGTTGACTTCGAGGCTCAGGTAGATGAACAACAGCCCCAGTCCGCAACAGCCGAGGAAGGTGCCTGCGGTTTGACGCGGCTGGCGGACCGAGAGCAAGGCGTAGGCGCCACCCAGGAAGCCGACGACGGCACCAAAATCGAGCAGTCGCATCCCGGCATCGCGGAACGAATACTCGCCGGCATACACCATCTGGGGCGAGAGATTCCAACTCCACAGGTCAAATGCAAACAGCTTGATCAGGAGACAGACCGTAAAGACTGCCAAAAGCGCGGGCCAGATACGGCTGGCGTGGCCCAGGGCCGAATGCAGGACGAGGGCCCCCAGTCCCAGCCACAGCAATGTCAGCATCGGCAGCTTGCAGGGAAGGTACAGGTAACCCAGGGTGCGATCGAATTCCAGGTGCAGGTAGACGAACAACATGCCGACCGCCACGACCACCGCCAGGCGCACGGCGGTGGTTTCGGGAATCCATCCGGAAATGTCATTCTGCCGATCCACGACCCGATCGCCGGCGGGTTCCATGCCGCGTAACAGTCGATAGGCGGCGCCAATCGAGGCGATCGGAATGCCAAACATGATCAGCCGTGATCCGAGTTGTTGCAGATAATCGGTCAGCGGCAGATCGGCAGTCGTGGGCGCCTGCAGGAAATTGCCGTTCAGGTCAATTCCCACGAACCGCAGCAGGACCATGGCGTA
>JAFEBR010001086.1 GCA_018242565.1 Planctomycetota bacterium
AGAGGAGTACGGCGAACCAGCGAGAAATGTAATGCCCGGCCGGCGAGTAACCCCAGCGGCACAGGTTGTTCCGGCGGACGGGAGGTCGTAACACCCGTATCGACAATCGTCTGCTGATTTTCGCGGGCGCAGATCGCAATGGATGCCCCCTGACACATCTTCCCCTGACACGGCCCCATGCAGACTGTTGAATACCGTTTCAGAGTTTCAATATTTGAGTAGCCTTCCTGCACGGCACGGCACAGATCGACTTCCGTGACATCTTCACACAGGCAGACAAATTTCTTTTTGGCTGTTGCCGGTGATACGTAATGCCGCGCCGACTTTTCGGTCGACCGACGCCCCGCGAGATCGGCGGCCAGGCCGTCGCGTTCCGCGGCAAAGTGCGAGTCGTGTGGCCGAAGATTGGCCGCCGCCGCCAGGCCAGCACGTCGCCCATCGACCGCTGCCGCGGTCGCATCGTGCCAGCCATTCACGGCCCCCGCCGCATGTGTCCCCAAAGCCTGCGACTTGACCAGTGGCTGATCCAGTTGTTCGTTGTACTCCAACACGGCGCCACTCTGGTAAAGCAGCGACACGGCCGGAGTGAAGCCCACCGCCTGGATAATCCAGCGACAAGGAATCGACTCGAGGGGCTGCCCCGAGTCACGGCAGGCGACCGCGCCGGTTACGTGGTCCGATCCCAGGGCGGCAGCGATTGAGCGATCCGACAGCACAGGAAATTCAGACTGGGGAGAGATCGAACGCACATCAATAATCGCGGCAATTTCTGTTCCGGCACGAGCCAGCTGGCGTGCCACCCGGTAACCCTGTGCGTTGTCTGTGACCACGACGGCCCGCCCGTCCAGCCGACAATGTTCCAACTGCAACAGACGCTGTGCGGCACTGGCCAGCATCACACCAGGCAGGTCATTGTTCTCGAACACCAGCGGACGCTCCCACCCCCCGGTGGCAACGATCACTTCCTGGGCCCGGAGCCGAATCATCCGCTCGCCACACTGAATCCCTAAATAGTGTTCGTCGTACAACCCAAACACGGTCGCCCGATTCAAAACCTGAATCGCCGGGTTTTCCTGGACGTCGCGAATCACGGCGTCGAATTCGGCCGATGCCGCTTCTGGATCAACCCGCAGATGCCCTCCCAGTTCGGTCTGGTCGTCAATCAATACCACCGACAGTCCCGCCCGGGCCGCTTCGCGCGCGGCATTGAGCCCGGCCCATCCGCCTCCGATCACGGCGACGTCGCAAAACTGGTTGACTTTGTCGTAGACCCCGGCTGCTCCATGTCGTCGATCAACACGACCGAGACCGGCAATGCGACGGATGAACCGCTCCCAGACAGGCCACATCCACCGTGGCTTGAACATCGACTTATAATAAAACCCGACCGGCATGAATTTGTGCAGTCGGTCGAGAATTGACAACAGATCGAACCGCGCACTGGGCCAGGAATTCTGTGTTTTGACCACAGCGCCGGGTTCGGCCGGTTGCGTGCAGATTCGCACATTGGGGGTCCCGTTCACTGTGCACATGCAGTTCGGACACCGCCCGGTCCCGCAGAAGAAGCCGCGAGGCCGATGGTACTTGAAACTGCGCGACAGAATGAACTCGCCGGCTTGATGCAGCGCCCCTGCCAGAGTCTGGCCCGGTTCGGCACGAATTGTACGCCCGTCAAACTCGAATTCGAGCGGGGCACCGGTCTCCGGATGAGAATCAGACACCGTCTGCCTCCCGCGGCGCATACAGCCGAGTCTCGAGCACTACGTTCGTTTTCGTGTTCCGCCGTGCCAGAAACCATTCCTTACACGCCGACCGGTGATACCACCATTCGTTCTGCTCGCCACAAGAATTCGGGCGGTTATACAGATATTCAGCCCATTGCCGTTCGCTCAGGACGGCATCGTCTGCCGAAGGGCGTTGCCGCGTCGGGCCACCAAAATGAAACTCCCACACCGGACGAATGCCGCAATTCGGGCATTCAATCTGAAACGACATATTCCTCGCTCCATCCGTTATTATATCTGCGTCATTCCGGCTGGCCTGACGCAATTCAAGGTCTCGCTGGTCCCAGACCACGGTCAACACACTTGGCGCCCCGCGACCTCCCGCACGTTAAAAGAACGTCAGATACTGACCGACTTCCCAGGGCGTCACCTGCCGGTCGTACGATTCCCACTCACGACTCTTCAATTCAATAAATTCCCTGGCGATTGCTCCCAGTCCCGAGCAGACCACCTCATCGGACTGCAGAGCATCCACAGCTTCTCTCAGGGACTGAGGCAAAGTCTGAATGCCTCGCTCCGCGATTTGCGACAAAGTCAGTTCATACAGGTTTCCGGCATTGACCGGACCAGGATCGAGTCGCCGCGCAACGCCGTCGAGTCCGGCGGTCAGGTAGGCTGCCAGCCCCAGGTACGGATTGCATCCTGATGAAACCGTGCGATCTTCGCAATGGCCCGGCCCGGCCACTCGAATCATCTGCGTACGATTGTTGTCGCCGTAACTGGCAAATGCCGGGACCCAGGTAAACCCAGACCGTGTCGCTAATAATCCGCGTCCCAACTGCAGCCGTTTATAGCAGTTCACAGTCGGGCTCGTCACCGCACATAACGCTCGCGCATGCTGGATTACGCCCCCCAGAAAATGATACGCAAATGCGGACAGCCCCAGTCCCTTGGAATCGGACTCATCCAGAAACAGGTTCTCACCGGTTTTGGCGTCGGCGAGATGGAAATGGGCATGTAGACCACTCCCTGTCCGATCGGCGAATGGCTTCGGCATGTGCGTGGCAATGGCACCATACTTTTTCGCCAATTGACCAGTCGTCATTTTGAAAAATGTGACGCGGTCGGACGTCGTCAGCGCATCGGCGTAGTGAAAATTGACTTCGTACTGCCCATTGGCGTCTTCGTGATCGGTCTGGTACACGCGCCACCCCAGCCGATTCAAAGAACTGGTCAGTTCCTGAAGAAAATCCATCGCCGGGGCCATCGACCGAAAGTCGTAACAGGCCTTGGCGAGAGAGTCGCTGCCATCGGGATTCCAGGGAGCGATCGTGCCGTCCGCGTTCCTGGTCACCAGAAAGAACTCTGGCTCCATTCCCACATTAAAGACGTAGCCTTGGCTTCTGGCCTCGGAAAGGACGCGCAGCAGATTGGTCCTCGCGCAGTACGGATGCGGTTGGTCGTCGACATACAGATTGGCGGCAAATCTGGCCGTACTGGGCAGCCAGGGAAGCGGGGTGTACGTGCTGATGTCGATGCGGGCCATCAGGTCGTGCGAGTGCGGCCCCTGACCGACCCCCCAGACGGCTCCCCCGGCGAACCCGGCCCCCGCGTCGATCACATCGTCAAAGCATTCGACCGGTACCATTTTCGCCTTGGCGGCACCGTGAATGTCGACGAATTGCACAATAATGAACTGAATTCCATCAGCCTGCATCTGGTGACGCACTTGCTCTCGATCGTGCATGCGTAAATTCTCTCGAAAGGCAGACGGTAGTGGAGACCAGTCATCCGCAATCCTGCGGCAACTGCGAAAATCACGACTTTCCAGGAATCCAATTGGTCCCAGCCAGGGGGACCTTGGCCATGGCGGCGGCTTCAATTGTCAGAGCGACGAGATCTTCACGTTCCAGATGATGCACATTGGATTTTCCACACGCGCGAGCCAGCGTGGTCAGTTCCATCGTCAACACCTGCAGATAATTCTTCAGCCGGCGGGCCCCCCATTCTGGTTCCAGCCGCGTTTCGAGTTGCGGAATCTGCGTGGTGATCCCGACAGGACAACGCCCGGTATGGCAGTGATGACAAAAACCTGCCGCCGTCTGCAGGGCCGTGTAGTCCGCCGTCGCATCGATGTTCTCGCCGGCTTGATGATACGTGTCACTGTTACACCCGAGCGCCATTAACACGCCCTGGCCGATCGCGACCGCGTCAGCCCCCAGGGCCAGCGCTTTGGCCACGTCCGCACCAGAACGAATGCCTCCGGATATGATCAACTGCACTTCACCGAGGACATTCATTTCATCGAGCGCCTCGACCGCGAGCGGAAGTGCCGCCAAAGTGGGAATACCCGAATGTTCGATGAAGGTCTGCTGGGTGGCCGCGGTCCCTCCCTGCATACCATCGATGACCACGACATCGGCTCCGGCCTTCACCGCCAGCTTGACATCCTCGCGGACCCGAGTCGCACCCATTTTGACGTAAATCGGCACCTGCCAGTCGGTAATCTCGCGCAGTTCCAGCAGCTTGATCGTTAAATCGTCGGGCCCAGTCCAATCGGGATGCCGGCACGCTGAGCGTTGATCGATCCCTTCGGGTAAAGTCCGCATACCGGCGACACGCGCGCTGACCTTTTGCCCCAGCAACATGCCGCCTCCACCGGGCTTGGCCCCCTGCCCGATGACCAGTTCAATGGCATCGGCCTGTCGCAGGTCCTCTGGATTGAAGCCATAACGGGACGGCAGACACTGGTAGACCAGCGTGCGCGAACTCTGACGCTCTTCCCGGGTCATTCCGCCATCACCCGTGGTGGTCGACGTCCCCATCGCCGACGCCGCGCGCCCCAGCGCCTCTTTCACATTCGCCGACAGCGCGCCGAAACTCATACCGGCAATCGTAATCGGGATTTCCAGCTCAATCGGCCGCTTGGCATATCGGGTCCCGAGCACCGTTTTGGAGATGCACTTTTCCCGATAGCCTTCCAATGGATAACGCGAAGCCGATGCGGTCAGGAAGACAAGATCGTCAAACGTGGGCAGCGCCCGTTTGGCCCCCAACCCGCGAATTTCATACAGGCCATGTTCTGCCGCATGGTGAATGTAATCCAGCACCTGGCGGTTAAACGAAAAACTTTCTTCTTTACGGAGATGTCCGGCCATAATCGAATTAATACCTGTCCCCTGCATCAGCATGCCAATGGTACAGCGAACGAGCCGAGGCGATGCGTTTGAATCGTCCGGTCTCCGCCGGGAAGCCTGCCCGGGTCAACAGTTCGGCGACGCGGGCATGATCTTCCATCTGCATCGGCTCTTCCCGAGCGTCAGCTCCCAGGCTGTGGATTTCGCCCCCCACGTAAATCACCGCCTCATACAGTGAGTCCCCCAAACCGGGTCCGGCGTTGCCTCGCACCACCAGGGTCCCGGCCTGCGCCATGAAGGCCGACAAGTGCCCAACACTGCCCCCCACGACAATGTCACACCCCTTCATCGAGATTCCGCAACGAGACGACGCATCCTGTTCAATAACCACCAGTCCGCCATGCCCCGAGGCGGCGGCGCACTCGGAAGCACATCCTTTCACGCGCACCGAGCCAGACATGATATTCTCGGCGACACTCCAGCCGACATTTCCATGAACGGTCACGCGAGCCTGTTGATTCATTCCGGCGATGAAGTAACCGGCATGTCCACGAATGTCGACATCCACCGACGCGTTCAAACCGACGGCGAGATTATGCATGCCGTTGGGATTAAGGACATCCACGTGCCAGCCCGCGCCACGCGAAGGGAGTTCTTGATGCAGAAACTGGTTCAATTCGCGGACTGTCAGGCCCGCAAGGTCCAATTGAATCAGGCGGTCCATGAATAGATCTGTTCCGGCACGGGTTCAAAAATGCGGGCCCCCTTGACGCCGGGCAAGTGCGCGAGTGCCCGATACTCAGAGCTGATCGCGACATACTCGTCCGTTTCCGCAACAACCGCCGGCTTGCAGGCGAAGGCATCGCGAACCAGCACGAGCTTGTCGGCAGTTGCCATCAGTAATGTATAGAATCCATCGAGTTCGTCGAACCCTCGTTCCAGAGCGCGCTCCAGTGGATCGCCTTCCCGCATTCGCCATTCGAGAAACCGGCACGCGGCCTCGGTGTCATTATCGGTTTCAAAACGCACTCCCTTCTTTTCCAGGCGCCGGCGAATGCTGTAGGGATTCGACAACGACCCGTTGTGCACCAGGCAAAAATCCTCTCCGGCCGTAAAGGGATGCGCATGAGCCGGCGACACCGCCGATTCGGTAGCCATGCGTGTGTGACCGACCGCGTGCGAACCGGTAAACGCCGTGAATCCGTAGCGTCGCGAGATGTCTGCGGGATGGCCCTCATCTTTATACACGTCAATTTTGCGACCGACCGACAGCAGGTGGATCGGGTCACGACGCGCCGCCAGCCACTCGTTCACCATGGCCGGCGTGGCCGAGGTCATCAGGACGGCGTGGCTTTCCACCACGTCAATTTCGGCCGTAGCTTCCGTGGCCGCAGCGAAGTCTTCCAGGAACCGCAGCCAATCAAACGTCCGGACACTCGTGTAAAAGCTATAGCGTCGGAGGCCGTCAGGCAGGTCATCTGAAAAAATGGCCAGTCCTGCTGAATCGGGGCCGCGCTCCCCCATGCAGGTCAGCATGGGAACGACGAATTCCCCCAGCGATTCGCGCAACCTGGTGTCTCTGGCCAGAAAGCCGACGATTCCACACATTCTTCTTTATCCTGAGCAGGAGTTCGTCGCCATGCCCCGACGGTGCGCTATCGAATCATGACCCCGTCAGCGTATCGAATGCCGCCCCGGGATGCCACAGACCCGCCCAGGGTTCTGATCGCAATCTGCAACATTTCAGACACCCGTGCCCCACGCACACCGAGGCCGCTCGGACCGCTGGCAACGACGTGGCTCGGGTGGCACCGCCAGGCGATTGCGCCGCCTGTCTTGCCAAATCCGCAGAGAATCGACGGCCTCGGGGCGAGATTCGGATCGCAGCGGTTCGGTGGCCTGCGAATTCCGACCGATGATTCAGGCAATAGCCCGTGCCACGATGAAGTCGACCGGTTACAATCACACCGTACTTCAGATGTTGGCAGACAACGGCAGTGCTTTCTACGGGATGATCGATGACCAAATACAAGCATATCGTGCTGTTGCGATTTCCTCCGCAGACGGCCAGAGAAACGATTGCCGAGATTTTCGAGGCGATCGATGAACTCGAAGAGAAGATTCCGGGGATCATCGACATCACGTCCGGAACCTACGAGAGCCCCGAAGGACTGAACCAGGGGTTTACGCATGCGTTCGTCGTCACGTTCAGCGATGTTGCGAGCCGGGATCAGTACCTGGAGCACCCCGCCCATGAACCGGTCAAGAATCTGATCGTGGACGCCATTGGGGGGGATCTGAAAAACGTGCTGGCTTTTGATTTCAAACTGGATGACCGGTTTCGTTATTGATCATGCCCACCGCAGAACAGTACCTGAAGCCCGAAGTGATCCGGACCGTGGCGCGCCTCGACCTGCGGGCCCGTTTTATCGTCGAAGGGTTCATGAGCGGACTCCACGCCAGCCCGTTTCATGGTTTCAGCGTCGAGTTCAGCGAACATCGGCGCTACGCGCAAGGCGACGATCTGAAAGATATTGACTGGCTCGTCTACGCCAAAACCGATCGGTACTATGTTAAAAAATACCAGGCCGAGACCAACATCACCGGTTACCTGGTGATGGACTTGTCAGAGAGCATGGCTTACACCTATCGCCAGGAATTGTCCAAATTCGATTATGCCATTTGTCTGGCCGCGGCATTGGCCTACATGATGATCCACCAGCAGGATCCGGTCGGGCTGATCACTTTCGACGAAAAGCTGCGGCATAGCCTGCCCCCACGGAGCAAGCGAACGCAATTAGGCAATATCCTGGCGATCTTGTCGAAACTCCGGCCGACCGGGCCGACAGAAATCGCCAAAAACCTACAGAGTATCGGGGCCATGATTCGGCATCGCAGCCTGATCATGGTCTTTTCCGATCTGCTCGCGGATCCTGAACCGACAATCAAGACCATTCGGCAACTGCGGTATCGCGGTCATGATGTGATTTTGTTCCACATCCTGGATGAAGCCGAAGTCCACTTTCCGTTCAACGGACTAGTTGATTTTCAGGATCCGGAATCTGGAGACAATCTGATCATCGACGCCGATGCGATGAAAGCCGATTACCTGGATGCTGTCCGAGAAATGTGTGAACTGTACCGTCGCGAGTGTTTTGCGGCCGGTATCGACTACGTCGGCCTGAACACCAGCATGCCCTTCGACAAGGCCTTGATCGAGTACCTGAGTTCACGCCAGGCGAGATTTTGACCGCCAGCCAAGCGATGCCTTGCATTCGGTACAGGGCCTACGCAATTTCAGCCGCCGGATCGGCCTGCGCATCGGGGGCTTGTTCAGCCGCGTGGGCCGCCTCTGCCGCATACGCCTCGATTTCAAATGGATTATCTCGATAAGGGTGTGCCCCTCGCAGCCAACACCACAGACTGGCAGCAGGATACAGGACCGCCAGGAACACCCCCCATTTTTCGAATTGCCGGATATGCACGTGCTCATGAAACCGGCAACGAGTCAGACATCCCTCGTCACGCCCCAGAATCACATGCCCGAGAGTCATGGCAGAAATCGTGCCGACCCAGCGATTTCCGCGCCGAAACAGTGGTGTCAAGACACCTCCGCGCGCTTCCAACACGCCTCGCACGACGTTGACACGCCCGCCCGAGATCACGCAGATCAGGACCGGCACCAGCGCCAAGACGGTGACCGGCGCAACCCAGCAGTAGAGGAGCCATCGATACCCGTTCATCACCTGCTCCAAGAACCCCGAGGCCAATGGCATGCGGGAGTCACCAGAAGCCACCATCAACACCAAGGCCACGCCCGCGGCAGCAATTAGAAGGCTTCGCCCGGCAACAGGTAGCGCCATTGTCCTTCGGGGATTTTCCCCAGGGGAATCTTCCCGATTCGTACGCGTTTCAGTCCGGTCACTTTCAAGCCGAGAAGTTCGCACATCCGGCGAATCTGGCGTTTGCGGCCTTCATGCAACACAAACCGGAGTTGCTGCGAGTTGATCCACTCGACCTGGGCTGGAAGCAAAGGGCGATCATCGAGAGTCAGGCCATGCCGCAGCAGCGACAAACCGGCTTCACCCAGTTCGCCTTCCACCCGCACCAGATATTCCTTATCGATCTCTGAATGTTCGCCAGTGAGTTGCCGGGCCAACCGGCCGTCTTGCGTGAAAACTAGCAGGCCTTTGGAATCGATATCGAGTCGTCCGGCAGGCGCCAGGCCCCGCAGATGGTCCTGACGGAATTCCGGCCCGGCGAAGTCGACAGCCCGGTTCTCGGGGGTGATCAACTCGACGGCCGGGTGATACCCCTTTTCGGGTTGTCCGGAAACATAGCCGATGGGCTTATTCAGCAGGATTGTCACGAGTCCCTGCTGATGTTCCTGGGCGGCCGGTGCCAGCGTGACGACCTGATGCGGAAACACCTTCGTCCCCAGTTGGTCGATCTTGACGCCATCGACGAATACCAACCCGCGACTGATGAATTCATCAGCCTCGCGACGCGAGCAGAGCCCGCGCTGCGCCATCAATTTCGAAAGCCGGAGAGGTTCGTCGGACATTTCACGAGGACGCGTCAGCGGGGCAACGGAGTCAGAACTCCCGATTCGGGACTCGACGCAGTCGCATAGAGTTTCCGCGGGATGCGCCCGGCCAGGTAGGCCAGTCGTCCCGCCATGGTTCCCTGACGCATCGCATGCGCCATCAGCAAGGGTTCACGGGCCCCGGCGATCCCCGTGTTGAGCAACACGCCATCGCACCCCAATTCCATGGCGAAGGCAACATCGCTCGCGGTCCCGACTCCCGCATCGACGATCACAGGATACTGGGGATCATTGTCTTTGAGATATTCCAGGCAAATTCGCAGGTTGTTCGGATTCAAGATCCCCTGCCCCGACCCAATCGGACTCCCAGCGGGCATCACCGACGTGGCCCCGGCGTCTTTCAAACGCCGGGCCGTCATCGGATCATCTGTGGTGTAACAGAGAACCTGGAAACCGTCCGCGACAAGCTGCTCAGTCGCTCGCAAAGTCGCTACCGGATCGGGCAGCAACGTCTTCTTGTCCCCCAGGACCTCGAGCTTGACCCAATCGGCACCGGGGTTCCCCAGGTTCTGCAGCAACTCACGCCCCAGACGGGCGTTTCGCACCGCGTCTTCCGCCGTGAAACACCCAGCCGTATTGGGCAGAATCGTGTAGCGTTTCAGATCGATGAAATCGAGGATGTTGCGGCCATCCTGATCGATGAGACGTTCACGCCGGATTGCGACCGTGATCACCTCGGCCCCCGAGGCTTCCAGACACTCTCGCATCAACTCGTAAGTTGTGTATTTTCCCGTTCCGACAATTAATCGAGATTCGAACGAGTGTTTTCCCAGAACGAGAGGCGCATCCGTTGGCAAACCCACAACCATCCCTTCAGCCTCCACCGACCAGCGTTACAATCTCAAGCTGGTCCCCTTCCTGCAGCACACAATCTGCGTGATTCGCGCGAGGCACCAATTCGAAATTCCGTTCCACCGCGAGGTATCGCGACCGAACGTCCAACGCCGCCAGCAGTCCGGCGACGGTGGTTCCCGGCGGGACCTCACGGTCCTCACCGTTCATCACGATTTTCACGAAACGATTCTCCTGCATGCACTTACACCGAAGTGTAGAACCCAGGCAACTAAGCGTCAAGGAGCGGCGTGGACCAAGTCCACCAATCCCCCTGCACTCTGGCAGGAATCGGGATTGAGGCTCCGCGACTGCCGATCCCGCGAGCGAAACCTTCTGACCTCAGACAATCTGGCAAATAAAGAAGGCTGCACAGCGAATCACATGCTGTGCAGCCCTGAAAACACTTCGCGCAGAGAAAAGGGGATCCCGCAGGCTGTCCCTCGACTCTGATTTCAAATCCCGATCGGAAACTCAGGCACCGCTGCCGACTTTGGGCGCGTCAGCCGCTTTTCCAGGAACCTGAATTTCCTGCGCCTTTATGTTCTGCAAATTCTCGATCGCTTCATCGCGTTTTTCCTGATCCTTTTCATTCAGAACAGGCTCATTGTCGCTGTAACAACCGGACAGCGTGCAGACGCCAGCGGTAATCATCGAAAACAGGACACTTCGCAGCACTTTAACCCGGTATTTCATGGTTGATGTCTTTCTAACGTCGGTAACTCAACTGCGGCCCAGTCCAACTGCCGCAACGGCACACGGTACACAAATGCTGGGTGGCAGGGGAGATCACAGTGATCAAGCCCCTGCCACGCCATTTCAACTCAATGCAGCAGACACAGCCAGCACTCGATTAGTATTCACCACCGGGACGCTGACCGTCGTCACGCGAGTGCAACATATTGTACACACGGTGCGAGACGGTGGTCGTCGAAGTGAAATCGGGATCCGAGTCGACGCTGTTGTTGATGAATTGCACACGGCCATCCGCGAACAGGAAGTGAGCCCCACCGATGTGGGCGCTGTTGAAGCCCTGACGGTTAAGACGGGTGGTGTTCGGCAGAGTTCCGGGAACCGACGAGTTCGGATAACCACGACCGGTACGGACGGTCGAGCCCATGTGTCGGCTCGGATAGGCCCACTGACCCCACGGATACGCGGTGTCGGGGAGCGTGGCCATTTCGGCTTCGGTGTGACCCGAGATTTCGCCAACCAGAATCTGGTTCGAGGCACCATCGGTAATGTTCTTGAACGACAGCTTGCCCTTCATCGGGAACATACCACGAGTCTGAACACCCGACGCGTCTGGACCCGGGTCAATGTAGACACCCAGCGTGCCATCGTAACCACCGAAGTTGTTGTTGGCGTAGCTAGCCGCGTAGCTGATGTGGCCGAAGTTGTCGAGGTTCGCCATGACCGAAGGAATCGTGTCGGACGGGCAGTTGTACACCGGCACAGGGGTGCTGATGTTCGAATCAGCCGGCCAGACAGAGTTCGACAGATTGAACGGGTACGGAGCCGGTCCCGTGGTCTTATCGAGTTGCGTGAACAGGTTTGACTGGTCGATCTGCGGCAGGATCATCGCCGACCAGGAGTAACCCCAGGTGTTAGCCACGCCACCAATGACGTAACCGTACGAAATCATCATCGGGAACGCATTGCTCTGGCTTTCGTAGTTCATCAACGCCAGACCGATCTGCTTCAGGTTGCTCCGGCATTGTGTCCGCCGAGCGGCTTCGCGAGCCTGTTGCACAGCAGGCAACAACAGCGAAACCAAGACCGCGATGATCGCGATCACCACCAGCAATTCAATCAACGTAAACCCACGACGTCGGAAACGCACTTCGCTCAAACGCATTGTCCAATCCTCCTAAAAGAGCCGAGACGGGAAAGAGAAAAAACTTTCGCACAACGAAGGGAAACAAAACGCTGAAGTGTTGAAAAAGGCAAGACCGCGCACTTCTTCAGCACTCCACTCTTGTTAAGGTTCCGTGAATTGTCAATCAAAAAAAGGTTTTTTCGAAGAAATCATTGAACAAAACTTTACGCAATCAGCGTACCAAAACCAAGCAGCAATATTTCGATCTGACTCTTAAACCGTCTACAAAAAACGGTTTGCGCCGATGCCGAGATTTTTTGCAATCGGCAAAGTTGCGGGATAATCCGAACAGTCCCTCATCTCAGACAAATCGACTTGCCTGTTTCCTATACGAATCGCACAAGACGCGCGCATTTTTCTGCAACACTCGTGTCAAGACCGATATCCAGGGCGGTACGGCACTTCGACCGATATCAAATCACAGCGCGCGGTTGCTGCGTGTTCATCGGGCTTCGCAGAGATTTCGATCGCCACACTGGTTGAACGCCCTCAGGTGAAGCGCCGGGTCTTGCGATTCACGTTAAATCACAGATCCAGGCACTTCGTGCACGTGCGTTTCGCGTCCCGGCATCCCAAGTCTGGCCTGCGACAGGTTGCCGCGAGATTTCGCGAATCGTATAACGGCAGGGTTCGTTCAATCTGTTCCGCTCCGCCGGAGACCGAGACATGCCCCCGCGAAAAACGCCAGTTCTGCAATTGCTCCTGGCGGTTTCGCTGCTTGTCGGCAGTGCAGGCACGCCCGCCCGGACCAGCGCACAGAGCAAATCCAAAGCGGGAAAACCTCATGAACACGTTTTGCTGGCACCGGAACGCGAATATCTCGCTCCACTCGGAACTGCGGATTCTCCGCTCGTTGTCGGTGCCAAGGTTGACGTGCTGCTGCAGACGGGCAAGCGCCTGGATGATCAGGAAATCACCGAAATCCAAAGCGGAAAATCCAAAACGACGTTTCGATCTCTGGGCCTGAAATCCACCTCGGGCAAACGCCAGAAACTCCGTGCCGGGTCGCTGAGCCATTTGATTATCAATGGCAACACTCTGTACGTCGCGTTCGATCCGTCGATCAAAGATTCTGTGTTGATTGATCTGGCTCGCCGAGACGAAATCGTCAGCGTCCGCCTGCAGGCAGCCGGGCGTCAACGCTGGAAGCCGACGGACACCGAAGGGCAACAGCAGGCGCTCGCGGAATACAAACGGGATTATATTGACAGAGTTCAGCAACAGTTCGCGGACCGCAAATTTCAGGTGCACGAAACTCAATTCTATTTGTTCTGCACCGATATGCCGGAACAACAGATCGGCGTGTATGTCGCCAACCTCGATCGGATGTATGCCGAATTGTGCAAAATGTTCGGCGTCCCGAAGGGAACGAACATCTGGCGGGGAAAATGTGTCGTTGTCGCGTTTCAAGAGAAGGGGGATTTTGTCCGGTTCGAGCGACAGATCATGGACTACGCGGTTCCCGATGCGGTCCAGGGACTCTGTCATTCATTCAGCAATGGTAAAGTCGTCATTTCCTGCTACCGTGGCAACAGCCCGGCGTTTCTGGGAAACCTGCTGGTCCATGAAACCACGCACGGATTCCTGCATTTGTTCCGCTCGAACGTGAATATTCCACCATGGCTGAATGAAGGCCTGGCGGAATGGGTGGCCAATGTCGTGGTCCCGGAAAGCCAGACCGTTCCCAATCGACAGCGCGATGCCATTCCGCGGATTCAGACAACCGGTTCCATGGGTGGGCTGCTCGACGAGACGAAAACCATCGAAAGCTGGCAATACGGTATCGCGTCGGGACTGGCCCAGTTCTTGATCGACCTCGATTCTCAGGCATTTGGCGGCCTGTTCACGCTGATCAAAGAGGGCGCTTCGTGGCGCGAGGCGCTGCAAGAGTTGTATGGAATGACTCCGCAACAACTCGCGGCAGGCTTTGGCCGCACCGTGGGAATCGCCGAGTTAAAACCCTAGCCCACCTGCTTTTTCAGAAAGATCTCCAACATCGAAATGTCCGCAGAACTCGAACACCGCCTGCTGCAGGAATTGAACCGGATCCGGCTGATTGATCCGCATTCGCATATTAACCCACTCGCGGCACCGGCCAAGTCTCTGGCAGAGATTCTCGGGTACCACTACTACACTGAGCTGGCCCATTCGGCCGGTCTGAAACGCGAGTCGATCGAACAACCCGGAATCTCTGCGAAAGAGAAAGTCGCGAGAATTGTGCCCTGGTTATCGACCATCGAAAACACCATCCAATACAGCTGGCTCATTCAACTCTGCCAGGCGTTCTTTGAGTTCGACAGTGACACCATCACGCTGCAGAACTGGGAGGCACTGTACGACCGGGCGCAAGCGGTCTTGTCTCAGCCCGACTGGGAAAACCAGGTCCTGAATCGTTCCGGCCTGGATGCCGTGTTCCTGACGAACGACTTCGACGATCCCCTGACCGGTTTCGACACCGAGCGGTATATCCCGTGCCTGCGCACCGACGACCTGGTCTTCCACTGGACAAAGCCGGAAACACGAGACCGACTGGCGGCCGCCACGAACATTCAGGCGGACAATGCTGCCGATTTTGAACGTGCGCTCGCCACGCTGTTTGAGCATTTTCTGAAACACGGGGCTCGGGCCTGCGCGATCTCATTGCCACCCGATTTTGAACCAGCGGCCATCAGTGCGGCTGAAGCCGATCGCCTGTTCGGTGCGATTCAGAGGAAGACGCCACTGTCAACAGCCGAAAGTCGAACGCTGTCTCAATACATCTTTTGGAAGCTCGCTGAAAACTGTGCGGCACACTCCTTACCGTTCGACCTGATGATTGGAGTGAATCGAAGAGTCTATGAAGGAGGTGTTTATCAGGGACAGGATCTGTTCGACAGCCGTTGTTCGCTGGTGCAGTACAAGCAATTGTTGAATGCCTTTCCCCAGGTCACGTTTCCAATTTCGGTATTGTCGCATGGCATGAATCAAGAACTGGTCAGTTACAGTTGGATCTTTCCCAACGTGGTGACGAACGGACACTGGTGGTACTCGAATACCCCGGCCTACATCGAGTTCGATTGCCGCACGCGGCTCACGGCTGTCCCGCAAACCA
>JAFEBR010001087.1 GCA_018242565.1 Planctomycetota bacterium
CGTGCCGATTTTGCAGAAAATCGAAATCGCCGGTAAAGCCGGCTACACGGCGATCGAACTCTGGCATGACGACATCGATGCCCATCTGGCCGCGGGGGGCACGCTGAATGAGATTCGCAAGGCGGTGGATGACCAGGGGTTGGATGTCCCCACCACGATCTACCTGAAAGGCTGGTTTGAAACGACCGGGCAAACGCACGTCGCAGAACTCGACGAGTGCAAGCGGCGCATGGCCCAGTCGGTCGCCGTGGGAGCGCTGCACGTCATTGCCGGACCGCCGGCCGGGCATGCTGACCACGATCTGGGGGCCAAAAACTACCGTGAATTGCTGGAAATCGGGCTGTCGATGGGGGTCCGGCCTGCCATGGAATTTCTGGGGTTCGTGGATGACATCAATACCATCGAAGACGCCCTGGAGGTCATTACCAGGGCGGGTCATCCGGCGGGGACGATTGTCCTCGATCCATTCCATATTTATCGCGGGGGTGGTTCCCTTGAGTCGATCGCCAAGTTGCAGGGCGATCAGGTCGCGATCATGCATTTCAATGACTCCCCGACCGATCCTCCGCGGGCACTGCAGCACGATAAAGATCGAGTCTATCCCGGCGACGGCCATCTCGACCTGAAACGCGAACTGCAGCTTTTGCGTCAGATCGGTTACGACCGCTGGCTGTCGCTCGAATTGTTCCGCGAAGACCTGTGGGCCGCCAATCCGCTGGAAGTCGCCCGCGTCGGTCTGCAGAAAATGCGCGAAGTCGCTGAAAGCTGAACTCGGCCCTGTCGCCGATCGCCAGGTTGCCAGTCAGTTTCCGCGATCCGGGCTGGCCGGCGGTCACTGACCTGCCTCTGATACCATTCCTCCTGTCTGGATAATTGATCTGTGAACGTGCACGAATCAGACGAAGCGATATGCGCTCGCGGTGGCTGGGCTCCCGATTTCAAAACGCGTCCCAGTGCTCCGCCGATTTATCAGACCACGGCTTTTGATATGCACGGCCTGGAGCAACTCGATTCGGTCGCGGCCGGAGTCGAGCCAGGTTACATCTACACGCGCGATGGCAATCCGAACCACGAAGCCTTTGCCCGCGACGTGGCCCGGCTGGAAGGTGCCGAGGCGGGCGTCGTGTGTGCTTCGGGCATGGGGGCGATGACCGCCACCTTGCTGGCGCACGTGCGTTCCGGAGATCATGTCGTCGCGGCCCGGGTCCTGTACGGACGCACGGTGCAACTGCTCAATCACCTCAAATCGGCGTTCGGCGTCGACGTCACATTTGTGGATGCCAACCATCCCGCCGAGTTTGCCCGCGCGCTGACGCCCCAGACGAAGCTGGCGATCGTAGAAACCATTTCCAATCCGCTGATGGAAGTTGCCGACCTGCCGGCGATCGTCAGCGCCCTGGGCAGCGTCCCCTTGCTGGTCGACAGCACGTTTGCCACCCCCTGCCTGTTGCGACCGATTGAGCAGGGCGCAAAGCTCGTGTTTCACAGCGCGTCGAAGTACCTCAATGGCCATGGCGACGTGATGCTGGGCGTGGTTGTCGGACCCCGCGATATCATTCGCAAGATCAAAGGCCTGGCATCACTGTACGGCGTCAATAGTAATCCACTGGAGTGCTGGCTGGCCTCACGCGGTTTGCGGACGCTGCCTTTGCGGATGGAGCGCGTCTCGCAGACCGCGGCACACATCGCCGAATTTCTGACGCGCCAGCCTGCCGTCGCCCGCGTATACTATCCGGGCTTGGCCAATCATCCGAGCCATCCTCAGGCCCGCCAGTACCTGTCTCATGGTTTCGGCGGGATGCTCGCGTTCGAACTGCATGGGGGACGCCCCGCCGTTGCGACCTTCTTTCGCGAATTGGCCGAGCAGATTCCCTTTTCGCCCACCCTGGCCGATGCCCGATCGACATTGTCGTATCCGACGGGCACCTCGCACAAATTCATGACGGCGGACGAGCGCCGGTCGTACGGCATCGGCGACGGACTGGTGCGGTTGTCGATCGGTCTCGAAGCGCCTGCGGATCTGGAGCGGGAATTGTCGGCAGCCTTAGCCAAACTTTCCGGGACAAGCGGTTCCTGATCGCCGCCGGGGCTCGCTCCGAGGGAATTTCGCCCGTCTGTGCCGGGCCGAACCTCATCGATGACTCGAATTTCCGGGGAAATTGCGATGAATGCCTGATTGCTTTCCAACGCCCCCGCGCGTAGACTCGTAGCATACTTGATTCTGCTGATTATTCCGGAAGTCTGCGATGTATCGTGTGCGCAAAATAGCGACCTGGCTGCTGCTGGCTGGCTATGTCTGCGCCAATACATTCGCCGCCGGTTGGCATGACCATGTGCACCATGGCTTGAGCGCGGATTCCTGCCAGACTCCGGGTCAGACGAAGTGTTCTCCTGCCGATCCCGCCACGGCTCACGCCGGGCACGGACATGATCACGCTCACGGACACAAGCACGCCCACCACCATGGGCACGCGGCAGGTCACCAGCACCATTCAGACCCACAGCCAGGCGATCAGGCTCCCGCGCATCCCCATACCGGGTGCGTTGTTTGTGAATTCCTGGCGCTCGCGCCCCTTCCCACTTCCGCTCCGTCCCTGCTTCTGGCGGGTGAACTCGTGGCGAACGTGGTCGAACTGCCGGTGCAGCGCCTGTCCGGGCCCGATCTGACCGTTCCGCAGGCACGTGGGCCGCCCGCGGCAGGTTGACCGCCCTTGCCACTTGGCCGGCTGGTCTCCAGACCTGGTTCGCTGATCGCGCCTGCTGTTCGTCGGCGGTCAGCCTGGTCCGGACCCCATTGGCCAATCTGCGGCTGGGGCAGGTCCCGCCATCGGCTCCCTTTCGGGACGCCTTTCACCGAGATGTCTTGGTCTCAGGTGGCTTTATCCAACGAGCGCCGGACCGATTCTGACCAGGTGGGCTCCCGAATCGCATTTCAGTGATCGTTGGGCTTGGGCGCATGGCGATAATCTTCGTGTCATTTTCTTTGCACCGTTCGCAGGCGCAGCCGCCTCGACCAGTGAATCGCATTCATCCCTAGAGTTTCTCGATTCCGCAAGGTCTCACTGATATGCATAACAAGAAATCTCGGCGTGGTTTTACGCTGATTGAATTGCTGGTGGTGATCACCATCATCGCTGTCCTGGTGTCGCTGCTGTTGCCGGCTGTTCAGCAGGCGCGCGAAGCGGCCCGCCGCACCCAGTGCCGCAATAACCTGAAACAGCTCGGGCTGGCGTTGCACAACTACCACACGGCCCAGCAGGTCTTTCCCCCGGGATATGTTGATCGCAATGGCGACCCGAATCGCACCCCCGATCAAGATCAGGGCTCAGGCTGGGCCTGGACCTCGTTTCTGCTTCCGCACCTCGATCAGGGTAATGTCTACAACCAGATCAACTTCAATGTGACGATAGGGGTCGGCGCCAACTCGCAGATTGCACAACAGTCGCTGCCCATGTGTCTTTGTCCGTCCGACATCGATCAGCAACCCTTTGCGGTTTACGATTCCACGTTCAGCAATCCCGTCACGACCCTGGCGTACAGCAATTATGTTGCCTGCAGTGGCTGGGTCGAGTGTTTTGCCGGTGCGGGGGGAAATCCCCAACCGGATGGCGACGCAGATGGCCCGACCGGAGTTTACGGTCCGGCGGGAGTCGGCATGTTTTACCGCAACAGCAAAACGTCCGCGGCCCGCGTACGCGACGGTTTGAGCAATACGATCGCAGTGGGCGAACGAATCTCTCTGCAGGCGCCCAGCACTTGGACAGGCGCTTATCCCGGCGGACGCTGCCCCGCGTGGCGGGCCGCCTTACCGCCGGTCCCCTTTGCCCCTCCCCCGGGATTGGCATACGACAACGCCGATTGGGGTGAAGCCTTTGTGTTGTCGCATTGCAACGCGAACCACCTGCCGAATTCCGACTATCCGATCTACGACCCCGATACCTATCACAGCCGGCATTCGGGGGGCGCCAATTTTCTGTTCGGCGACGGCTCGGTCCGATTCATCAGCAGTTACGTCAATGGCGCGACCTATCAGGCTCTGTCGACCGTCGGCGGTGCCGAGGTTGTGGGTGAGTATTAATCGTTCTTTACACAAGCGAGTTGATTCAGGATTCACGTCCATGAAGATTAATCAACGGCACCAATACCGACGTTGGGGATGGAGTGCGGTCTTGCTGTCGAGCCTGTTCGGCGTGACCGGCTGCAGCCAGCACGAATCCACCGAAGAATTGCAGGTCAATCTGGGTTCAACGGATAGCGCCGACCGACTGTGGGCGACGCGCGTGCTCCAGACCCGGCCCGACGATGCCGAGAAACTGGTCCCCGTGTTGATCAAGTCGCTCGGCGACACTCAGGCCCAGGTTCGTCGCAGCGCGGCGATCAGTCTCGGATATTGCGGCGCTGAGGCGCAGGCCGCGATTCCCGCGCTCGAAGAACGGCAACAAGACCCTGACCCGCGTGTGCGCGAAGCGGCCCGCACAGCCCTGGAGCGCATTCAGGGTTAGTTTCGCGTGTGAATCCGCCAGCCCGACACCCTGTGGCGCACACAACGCCCCGGGGTGTGGGGGCTGTGGCTGCAGTTCGTCGAACACGCCACATGTTGATGCGGTGTTGGTTACGCGGCTTTGGCCATGGGCACGGCGCCATTCATGGCGTCTGTGTACGCCTCGACGACATCCTGGGTCGGCCCCTGCATCCGGATCTGCCCATGGTCGAGCCAGATCGCCCGGTTGCAGAACTTGGTGAGCGCTTCGAGATCGTGGCTGACCATCACAATCAGGTGCGCCCGGTCGATCATTTCTTCCATCCGCCGTCGGGCTTTCTTCTGGAATGCCAGATCCCCCGCCGCCAGAACTTCATCGACCAGTAGAATCTCGGGATCGATCGCCGTCGCCACTGAGAAGGCCAGCCGCACCAGCATGCCGCTCGAATAGTGTCGCACGGGACTGGCCAGGAATTCACCCAGTTCGCTGAACTCGGCGATCTCGGCCAATTTGTGCTTCAGGGTTTTGGGGGTTTCTCCCTGCAGGAAGCCACGGTACGCGATGTTTTCCCAACCGGTGGCTTCAGGTTCGAATCCCAGGCTCAATTCGAACAGCGAACTGATTTCTCCCTGCACACGCCGCTCACCCGACGTTGGGGGATAAATGCCCGCCAGCATCTTGAGCATCGTGCTTTTGCCCGCACCATTGTGCCCCACGATACCCAGTCGGTCTCCCTGGCGGATCGAGAGGTTGATGTTCGACAGCGCCCGGATCTCCATGTACGGATTCACCGACTTCCGGAACATCTGGTGTACCAGGAAATCTTTGAACGGAATCCGCTGCTTTTGCCGGACCCGAAACACGAGATTGAGATTTTCGAGATCGATCGACGTCATAGCTGGAAAATGATCTTCTTTTCGAACCGCGATACGGTGAGCATCGAAACCCCGGCGAAGCCTGCGGTGATCAGCAGACCCGTGGCGAACAGGCTGGCGTCGGGAAATTGTCCGTGAATCAAAGGAGCATGCAGCAGTTCGACAAACGTGGTCAGCGGATTCAGACGAATCAACAGCCCCAGTTTGCCTTGAATCGCAGAGGGGGAATACACGATCGGAGTCGCGTAAAACAAGATCTGCAAACCGACGTCCGCCAGATGTTCAATATCGGGGAAATAGGCCGTTGCAAAACCGACCAGCAGCGACACCGACCAGGCGAGCACAAAAATCATCAGCACGGTGGGCACCAGGCTGATGAACGTGTGCAGATCAGAAAAACCGATCAGGCAGCAGCGCATCACCAGCACGACGGCCAGCGCAATCAGAAAGTGAAACGCACCCCCCAGTGCCAGTCGCAGGGGGTAGATCGCCATGGGGGCCGGGTACTGCCTGATGTACCGTTCGCTGTGGATCAGGCATTTTGTCCCCAGCCGGGCTGCCGACGAGATGAAATTCCAGAAGCACAATCCCACCAGCACCATCGGCGCATAATGATTGACGCTTTTGATTTGCGGCATGAACCGCGGAAAGACGAGGCAGATCACCGTCGTCATGGCGATCGGATTCAGCAGGGACCAACCCATGCCGACGACCGATCGTCGATAGCGGTTTCGCAGGTCCATTTGAACCAGCGACAGCCAGAAATAACGGCACTTCCAAATGGCCGACAGATAGCGCGACATTCCCTTGTCCCTGTATTGATCGGGCGATGAACGGCGCGTTAGGTAACAGATTGGCCCGATTCGGGCAAGATGATTCGCGGCAGAAACTGGGCGCCCAGTCCCGCCGCCATCAGCGTCGGGACAAACGCTGCGAACAGCCATTGCGGTTGCTGAAACTGGTCGACGACGACCGCCACTAGTCCGGCGACCGCCAGGCCGCTCGTCCCGTACGAAAGGCCCATCGTCAACGCCGACGCCATGCCCGCCTCGCGTGGAAAAAGCTGGTGGGCGTAGGAAATCATCGCCGGGGTGGTGCCATTCAGAATAATGCCCGCCGGAACCAGTAACGTCACCAATAGCCAGGTCGGACAACCGGGAATCGCCAGGCCGATCATCGGCAGGGTTCCGACCCAGGCGGTCGTGATCAGCAGGCGGCGTTCTTGCCCCCGCCCAAACCACGAACCAATAAACAGGATGCCAATGCTGCCACTGAACAGAAACACACTTTGGATGTTGCCAATGACATTGGGGCCATACCCACGCTGCCCCAGTGTGAACGCCAGTGCCCGGTTCATGCCGATCGCCGGGGCCACGCGCAGAGAACAAATTAACAGCAGAAAGGCCGCCAGTTTCCAGTTGGCGCGGAGCGTGCGGTGACTCGTATGGGGGACCTCGGCTCGTTTCTGTGACGCAGGATGAGCCTGCGTTTGACCAAACCAGTGCAAACCGAGCATTAACGCGATGATCGGCACCGTGAGCCAGGTCAGTGCTTCGTAGTCGGCATAGCGGACCAGGTTCCCGCTGATCGCCGGGCCCAAGGCCAGCCCGAGATTGCCTCCGAACATGAAGATCGACAGGGCCCGCGTGCGCTGATCGGGCAGCAGGGTTCCGGCGTAGACGACCGCTTCCGGGTGGAAACCGCCGATGGCGATATAGCCCAACGCCAGTAACAGTCCGAGTGACAGCGTCGAGTTGGCCAGCCCCATCGAGGTCATGCACAGCGCTCCGACGATGGGGCCCAGCCAGAGCAGATATCGCGCCCCGAATCGATCGCGTACGAACCCAAAAAACATCTGGCTGAAATTCGGAGCGACCGCGGTGACCGCCAGCAGGTAGAACATATCGCTTTCTGACAGCGACCGTCGCACCCGCAACTCGGGCCAGAGCGGTTCGATGAACGTGGCCACCGCATCCACCAGCGCATGCACGACCGCGAGAAAGACGATGGGGAGATATCGGCGCAACGTGACAAACTCGACAAAAGGGGTGGGGTTCTAAACAACGTCGGGCACAACGACTCGAACCGAGGCGTCGTTTGGTCAACTTCCGACCGGGCGGTCGGATTGAGCCAGCAGGTCTGACGGCTACTCACACGGCAGGCTGCCCCCACGTCGGAAGTAGTCTACAGCGGTGAAGGACCGGTCGCTATGAACGACGCGGGGCGACAGCGCACCGACCCGAGCGCGCGTCCGTTCGGTCCTCCTTGCCACTGTGGCATGCTCAGGCCATTCGCCGCCACGGCGAACTGCGGATGCGCCAAAGAATAAAAAAAGCACCGCTCCATCAACCAACATGAACCCGGGCCAGCAAATTCATGACGGGAGAAGCGGTGCACTGTCATTCTAGCCTGCCCGTGTGGAGATTCAAGTTTCAAGATCGCAATTCAATAAAATGATCGTTTCGCGCTCGGCTGAAATTCCCGCAAATGTTCGAGGAAAATGCAACATCCGAGCTCGTCGGCACTCCATCAGAAAAACAATGTGGACACCTTGGTACGGTTTGCATTTGCCATCACAGACATCCTGGTGGCTGCCGCAAGTTTTTGTTCGCGTGCGAAAATGGATTGCCCTATTTCCGCAAATCCCCTGAGCGGATTGAAGGCTGCACGCGTGTCACGCGTAG